>JAEWNM010000044.1 GCA_023392755.1 Bacillota bacterium | reverse complement strand
TCCTTGGCGTCTGAGGCGCACAGTATCATCCCCTGGGATTCTATGCCCCGCAGCTTCGCCGGCTTCAAATTCGCCAGCAGCACCACCTGTTTGCCTACCATCTCCTCCGGCGTGTAGTGCTTGGCGATGCCGCTGACAACGGTGCGCTGTTCCGTGCCCAGGCTTAGTGAGAGCTTCAAAAGCTTGTCGGACTTGGGCACGCGCTCGCAGGCGGTGACCCGGGCGGTACGCAGTTGGATTTTCTCAAAATCCTCTATGGTGATTTCCGAAGGCTCAACGGCCGGTTCCGCAGCCTTTTGCGGTTCGGGCTTTTGCGCCTTGCCGGGCACGGGCTGCTCCGTTTTGGCTGCCGGCTTGACCTCCGCCAGTTCCTTTGCGATATCAATGCGCGGGAAAAGCGCCTCGCCCTTGTGCACATTCAAACCGGCAGGCAATAGGCCGAAGGTTTTTAACGAATCCCATGTCATGATGGATGCGTCGCTTAAGCCCAGCTGTCCATAAATGCGCGCGGGTGTCTGGGGCATGGCCGGACCGATCAGCACAGCCACGAAGCGGGTGCATTCCGCCAGGGTGTACAGCACCGTTGACAGCCTGGGTTTTCCTTCCTCGGTGCGGCCCAGCACCCAGGGCTGTGTCTGGTCGATATAGCGGTTGCATTCCCCCACCAGCCGCCAGATTTCGCTCAAGGCCATCGAAAATTGCAGCGTATCCATCTGCTTTTCAACCACCGGCGGGATGGACAATGCCAGCTCCTTCAGCTTTTCATCGACCTCCTCCAGCTTTTGGCAGGCGGGAATCTTGCCATCGAAATACTTCTCGATCATGGCCACGGTACGGCTCACCAGGTTGCCCAGGTCGTTGGCCAGGTCGGCGTTGATCCGCCCCAGCAATGCCTCATAGGTGAACAGCCCGTCGGAGCCAAAGGGCATTTCCCTCATCAGGTAATAGCGTATGGCGTCGCTGCCGTAGCGGTTGCACAGCACTACCGGGTCTATCACATTGCCCACGGATTTGCTTATCTTCCCCCCATCCAGCACCAGCCAGCCATGTCCGAATACCTGCTTGGGCAGGGGCAGATGCAGCGCGTGGAGCATAATGGGCCAGATGATGGTGTGGAAGCGCACAATTTCCTTTCCCACCAAATGGAAATCCGCCGGCCAGTATTTGCGGTAGAGCGAATCATCCTCACTGCCGTAGCCCAGTGCCGTGATATAATTGGAAAGCGCGTCCAGCCAGACATACACGGTGTGCTTGGGATCAAAATCCACCGGTATGCCCCACTTGAGCGACGTACGGCTGACGCACAGGTCCGTAAGGCCCGGCCGCAGAAAATTGTTGAGCATTTCATTGGTGCGGGAAACAGGCTGTATAAAGCCGGGATGGTCCTCAATATACCGAATCAGCCAGTCCTGATATTTCGACAGCTTGAAGAAGTAGCTTTCCTCCCGCATCTTTTCCACCGGGCGGCCGCAGTCCGGGCACAGGCCGTCCTTCAGTTGCAGCTCGGTCCAAAAGGATTCACAGGGCGTGCAGTACCAGCCCTCGTACTCACTTTTGTAAATGTCGCCCTGGTCATACAACTGGCGGAACATCTTCTGCACGCTCAGCGCGTGGCGCTCCTCACTGGTACGGATGAAATCGTCATACGCTACATCCATCAGCGCCCACAGCTTTTTGATGCCGGCGACAATTTCGTCCACATATTGCTGTGGCGTTACGCCCTTTTGCTGGGCCTTGCGCTCAATCTTCTGGCCATGCTCGTCCGTTCCGGTCAGAAAATACGTATCAAACCCCGTCAATTTTTTGAAACGGGCCATGGTGTCCGCCGCCACGGAGCAATAGGCATGCCCAATGTGCAGATTATCGCTGGGATAGTAGATCGGTGTGGTGATATAAAACGTCTTCCCGCCCTCATGCGCCATTTGTTTTCCTCCTTTTATACGCAAAAAAAACCGCCCCCAAGAAAGGGGCGGGCCAAGCCCGCGGTACCACCCTGATTTGTATCTTCATTGGCGGATATCGGCGCAACCCGACGCAGCCTACTTTCTTTCGGCGGCGATGCTCCGGGGCCATGTTCCCGCTCTCCCGATGGCCGCCTTCCACCTTCCGCGGCTCTCTTGGCATCTTTATAAGCGGTACTCTTCCCATCCTCGCATGCGTTTGGAATACGCCTATTATATGCAGGGCGGCAGGGAAAGTCAATCCTTTTGCGCAATACCGGCTATCAGCGATAAAATAGCCCCGCCGCAACGCTGCCCACCAGCCAGGCTACAAGGGAGGCCGGAATGGCATAGCGGCTTTTTTTTACGCCCGCCGCGCCAAGATACAGCCCGCAGGTGTAGAAAATAGTTTCGGTGGAGCCCATCAGCGTACTGGCAACCAAACCGGCCCTGGAATCTGGCCCCTGCGTTTCCAGTATGTTTTGCAGCATGGCCAGGGAGGCAGAGCCGCTGAAGGGCCGCAGCAGCATCAGTGGTGCCACGCTTTTGGGTATGCCAAGAAACGTGAACACAGGCGTCAGCAATTGCGTCAGGCTAGCCAGAAAGCCGGAACGCTGCATCAGCACAATGGCCGAAAGCATGGCGATCATATAGGGCAGTATGGTAACGGCCGTCTTCAGCCCTTCCTTCGCGCCTTCTACAAACGCTTCATACACTGGCACGCCTTTGATCAGCCCTGCCGCTATAATGATCAGTATCATCCCCGGCAGCAGCCATTTATCCATTGGCCGCATCCTTCCCCCGCCCTTGCAGCAATAGGCAGCATACAATCCCCGCAATTGCAGAGGCCGCCGTCGAGATAAGGGTGGGCAGTATGACAGCGCCGGGGGCCTGCGAACCCATCACCATCCTCAGCGTCATGACTGTTCCGGGAAACAGCTGCACGCTGGATGCGTTGAGCACCAAAAACATGCACATGGCACGGCTGGCCGTTTCCCTGTTTCCATTTTCCCCGGAAAGCTGGCTCATGGCTTTCACGCCCATGGGCGTCGCGGCGTTGCCCAGGCCCAGCATGTTGGCCGCCAGATTTATGGTCACGCTCCTTAGCGTTTCTTCCTCTCTTATATCGGGAAAAAGTCGGCACAGCACCGGCCTGAGCCGTCTTGTCAGTCCTTCCACCGCCCCCATACGCTTGAGTATCTCCATTAAACCGCACCAAACGGCAAATCCCCCGGCCAGCCTCAACATGATGGAAACGGCTTCCATAGCGCCTTGAATCATCGAATCATTTAATTGTTCAACCATTCCGCTGAAGAGGCCAAAAAGCAAGGCAAGAACTATCATTCCTCCCCATATCACATTCATCATATTATCCGCCTCCTTTCGTCAAGTAATTATTAATCTGCAAATAATCCTGAAAATGGTATTGACAGTATCATACAAAGCAGATAGAATATTGTTAGTTCCTCAATTAATGTGGGGCTTCCGGAAAGGAGGGATTCCATGAAGTCCACAGGTGTCGTCCGCAAGCTTGACGAACTGGGTCGAATTGTCATTCCCATTGAGCTGCGCAGGACAATGGAC
>JAEWNM010000030.1 GCA_023392755.1 Bacillota bacterium | reverse complement strand
GACAGCGCCCCCAGCAAAAACATAAGCGGCACCGTGCCCAGGCTGAACAGCAGCATCGACAGTGCCCCGCCAAATGCGCTGCCGGTGGACAGGGCGTACAGCTGCATGGCCTGCAAAGGACCGCAGGGCATGAGCCCATTGAGAAGCCCAACGTACAGCGGGCTGTTGCTCCGCCTTTTTTCCCCCGCGATCCTGCGGCCAAGCGCCTTGGGCAGATGAGGGGTGAAGCGTGCCAAGGCCGGGAACAGGCCCGACAGGTTCAAACCCATCAATACCATGAAAATACCGGCGGCAAGCTGCACGATCCCCCGTGCGGCCCCGGTGAATTGCACCACGGAGCCTATGGCCCCCGCGATCCCGCCAATCACGGTGTATGAGATCACCCGGCCCAGATTGTATTTCAGGCTGGGGAGCAGCCCTGAAAACCTACCCTGGCCGCCCGTGCCGCTTATGCACTGGGACAGGTTGATGCCCCCGCACATGGCGACACAGTGGACGGATGTCAAAAGACCTATGACAAACAGCATGCCATAGCCCGTGCTTTCCGTGGCCAGGGGAAAGAAATTCAAAAATTGAAACCATCCAAAGCGCGAACCTAACAGAAAAAAGGCCAGAAGAAGCGATGCCGTGCCAATCAGCCTTACATATCCCCGCTTTTTGGGTTCAGCCTCCTTCGGCGCGGCCTCAATCCGGTAGCCCAGCGCTTCAATGGCTTCTTCAAACGCACCGGGCTTTGCCGTGCCATGATCGTAAGTGACGTCCACCAACCCGTCCTTCACCTGGGCCTGGGCTTTGATAACGCCCGGCAAGGCCATCAGCGCCCCCTCAATCCTTGTTTCGCAGCCGGTGCAGGTCATGCCGGAAACATGCATTTTCCTCGTGACAAAGGTTTGTGACATGCTGCCACTCCTTTCCGGGATGCCATAGTGCGCATCCGTTCTTTTCCCGCACAGGATAACAGCCGTTTGTGGAGATTCTGTGCAGACGTATATCTTTGCGTGTCAACATCAAATTATATTCACACAAAAATGCGTTGCGGCATGATTGGTCCGGCCGCAGCCGCACCCCGGCCCATGCAACCGCCAAGCGAACAAACACGGGTGAAATGGGAAGAGGGCTGCCCCTTGTTTGGAGCAGCCCCATAAGAGAGAAGGGGAAAATCATTCAACGGCGTCCAGCGCCTGACGCAAATCATCAATCAAATCATCCGCATGCTCGATGCCTACGGACAGGCGGATGGTGCCGGGCCTGATGCCGCTTCGCAAAAGCTCCGGCTCCGTCAGTTGGGAATGCGTGGTGCTGGCCGGGTGGATCACCAGGGATTTTGCATCCGCCACGTTGGCCAGCAGCGAAAAAATCTTCAACCTGTCAATAAAAGCCTTGGCTTCGGCGGCGCCGCCCCTGATTTCAAAAGTGAATATGGAGCCCGCGCCATGGGGAAAATACTTGTCATACAATTTTTTATAGCCGTTTTCAGGCAGGGAGGGATGGTTTACGCGGGTCACGCTTTTATGGCCTTTCAAAAATCCCACGATCTTCAAAGCGTTTGCTACATGCCGCTCCACCCGAAGCGACAGCGTTTCCAGCCCCTGCAGGAACAGGAATGAGTTTAGTGGCGCCAGCGCAGCGCCCGTATCCCGCATAAGGATGACCCTTGCGCGGATGATGTAGGAAAGGTATCCCACCGCATCCCACAGCTTCAGGCCATGATAGCTGGGATCGGGGGTGGTAAACTTGGGGAACTTGCCCGATGATGCCCAGTTGAATTTTCCGCCGTCCACGATTACACCGCCGATGGCCGTGCCGTGGCCGCCAATGAATTTTGTGGCGGAGTGCACCACGATGTCGGCCCCGTGCTCGATGGGCCGCAGCAGGCAGGGTGTGGCAAAGGTGTTATCCACAATCAGGGGTATGCCGTGCCTATGGGCTAGGTCGGCATAGGCGGCAATATCCACTATGTTGGAGTTGGGGTTGCCCAGCGATTCGATGAAAATCGCTTTTGTGTTGGGCCGTAGGGCTTTTTCAAACCCCGCCAATCCGTCGTCATCCGGGTGGACAAAGCTTACGTCAATACCGTAATCTCCAAGAGTATGGGCAAAAAGGTTGTAAGTGCCGCCGTAGATGGTGCCGGCAGATACGATGTGATCCCCCGCAAAGGCAATGTTCAATATGGCGTAGGTGGTGGCCGCCGCGCCGGAGGCCGCCGCCAGTGCCGCCGCGCCCCCTTCCAGCGCCGCGATTCGCTTTTCAAAAACATCGCTGGTCGGGTTCATGATCCGTGAGTAAATGTTGCCGCCCTCCGACAGGTTGAAGCGGGATTCGGCGCTCCTGGCGCTGGGGAAGACGTAGGAGGAGGTCTGGTAAATGGGCACCGCCCGGGCGTCCGTGGCGGGATCGGCCGTTTCCTGGCCCGCGTGCACCTGTAGTGTTTCAAACCTCCAGGTATTTTTTTGTTCAGACATGTCAGAGCCCTCCTTTATATTATTATTCATATGTGTTTACTAGGAATTAAATGCATTATAGCAGGTTTTGATTTGCTGTCAACCCCTTGCGCATAATTTTTCGCAAAAAAATACCCCCGGCAAGGGGGGGAAGGTGCGGCAGGCGGTCAATCCAGCGCCAGGGAAAGGTAAGGAGCGCCGCCGGAGAGGGCTGGCTCCGGAATCAGCCAATTGATCATACCGAAGGGCAGCCTGCGCGATCCGGGATGGCTGCCTTCGGGAAGGCGCACATGGTAGGCCGGCGCTTTGAGCGCATGGTGGAGCACCGACAGGGCCGTCATAACGTCCATGTTCAAAAGGGGCAGGTCCCGCACCAGCACATGGCCCCCTTGCCGCTCCCAGGCGGCGCAGCCTTCCCCGCCCTGCGCGACAAGGCGCATGACGCCCCCTTGGGAACCGAGGCTGCGTACGGCGTAGGCGACGGCCTTTTCATCCCAGCGGGCGTACAGGCGGCTATTGGCAAAGGCACTGTCCCGAAAATGCGCATACGCCTCCAGAGCGCAGGGGAAAAACCGGGCATCTTTGGGGAAAAGCGGCACTTCACCGGCATCAAAGCGGATAATATCCAGCGAAAAGGCGGTTTGATATCCCCGCTTGCCATAAAAATCAAACAAGCCGGGGGAGGCGGGCACCAGTACGGCCGCCGCCTCCCCCCTGCTGCTCATTACGCTGTGGGCATGGTCCAATAAACGGGTGCTGACACCCTGGTTCCGGTATGCGGGATGGGTGGCCACCGCATAGATGTACCGGGCAGGGAAGGAATGGCCGGAGGACAAAAGGCGCAGGGGGAGCATGGTCAGCATGCCCGCGATGCCATCGTCCCGCGCATCCACCAGCAGGCAGTCATCCCTGTGCCGCAGGGCAAAGTA
>JAEWNM010000024.1 GCA_023392755.1 Bacillota bacterium | reverse complement strand
TTATAGATTGGATGTGTAGGTATGGCCATTGTAGCGCCTGACATTGGCATAGATTTAGGAACATCAAACACTTCGGTGTACGTTCGCGGAAAAGGCATTGTGGTGAGCGAGCCTACCATCGTCGTTGTGGAAAGCGACAATAAGCGCGTTGTGAAGGCCATCGGCGAAGAAGCCCGAATCATGAAAGGGCGCGCCACCGGGGGAATCATGGACATCCATCCCTTGCGGGAGGGCGTGATTTCCGACTTTGATATGACCAAGCTCATGATCCAATACTTCATCAGGGAGGCCATAGGCGTATCCCACCTGGTGAAGCCCAGGGTATTGATTACCGTACCGAGCAGTATTTCGCCCATTGAGCGTCATGCGGTAACGGAAGCCACCAAGGTGGCCGGCGCGCGTCAGGTGCACATTATTGAAAAGCCGTTCGCGGCCGCCATAGGATCGGGATTGCCCGTGTACGAGCCGATAGGCAGCATGGTGGTGGATATCGGCGGGGGGACGACGGACGCCGCCGTTATTTCCCTGGGCGGCGTTGTCATCTCCCACTCCATCCGGGTGGGCGGCGTTAAAATGGACGAGGCCATTATCAATTTCATCAAGCGCGAATTCAACATGCTTATCGGTGACAGAACCGCCGAGGAAGTGAAAACAGACCTGGGTGCGGCGCTGCCACTGGAGGAAGCCAGGCGGGCGCTGGTGCGGGGCCGGGACCTGATTACCAGCCTTCCACAGACAACAGAAATCACTTCAGAACAGGTGTATGACGCGCTGAATGAGCCTTGCCTGGCGGTGCTGTCCTCCATCAAATGGGTATTGGAGCGGACGCCGCCGGAGCTTGCGGCGGATGTAATGCGAAACGGCATTCATCTCACGGGAGGCGGCGCGCTGCTGTTCGGCATGGACCAGTATATCGCGTCTGAACTGGGCATCCCCGTACTTTTGGCCAAAGAGCCTATGGACTGTGCCGCCATGGGCATTGGCTATCTGGCAGAGAACATTGAGATACTCCACAAAATCGGCAAGAGTGGCTTTCTTCGCCATTGACAGGGAGAGGCAGTCGTAGAGCATGAGACTTCGAAAACCAAGAGCCGCAAACAATCCCATACAGGTTCAGCCGGAAAAAAAGGAACGCCCCAGACTGCGCAAGGTGGCAGCCTGGCTTGTTTGCGCTTTTTTGATATTGGTCATCGGCGTTATGATATTTGCAAGCATTTTCCCCGACAACGAACTGCTTCAGGCGCCGGGCATGATGGTGGCGGATACGGTGGCACCTGCTCAAAACATATTTTCCACTATCACCAACGCGGTGGCGGGATATCTTCGCACGCTGAAGCTTCGCAGCAACCTGGAGTATGAATATAACCGCGTAAAGGCGGAAAATGAGCAGTATGTGTATCAAGCCATGCTTGTGGATGAATTGCAGGCCAAGCTGGCAGTCTTCGAAAATCTTTATGACGAGATGTCTGCCAATGCGGCTATGAATCCGGTCATGTGCGAAGTCATAGGCCGGGATTACAACAATTATTTCTCGGTTTTCACTATCAACAAAGGCTCGAAAGACGGTATAGAAGATTTAATGGCGGTCACCATGTCCGGCGCACTGGTGGGATATACGTACAATGTGAGCGCCAACCGTTCCCAGGTGCGCGCCATCATTGACAGCGAGGCCAGCATTGCAGGGCTGATCCAAAGCTCCCGCGACCATGGCATGGTACGGGGTACGCTGGGTGTCGACGGCCAGCCCATGTGCCGCATGTATTATTTGCCCAATAACCTGCCCAGGCCGGGCGATACGGTGGTCACTTCCGGCGTGGGCATGGCTTTCCCCAAGGGAATTCCAATTGGCACCGTCAGGGAGAGCACACGCGGCATGGATGCCAATAAGCAGTATATCGTTGTGGAGCCCAAGGTGGATTTCCAGCATATTGAATATGTCATTGTGCTTCGGTACAAGCCGGATGCCGAGGCTGTCGAAAAGCGGGATGACACAAGCGCCGTCAGCGAGCTTGTACCGCTTGATACGCCCCGTCCGCTTCCGGAACTTAAAATAGGCGATACCGTCATTCAATTTGGAACACCCACGCCTTCCATCGATCCCAACGCTACAATTACGCCGCCTCCTCCGCCGACACCAACACCAACGCCCGTCCCGGTGCAGACGCCTCCGCCGGAAGGCGATGGTCTTGAGTATCAGGTGCCGGAGAGCATTGTTGAGGAAACAACACAGCCGCCGCCCTCAAACCCGCCTACGCCAACACCCACGCCAACTTTTTCATTGGATCAACTGACCGTGGAGGGGGATTGAGCGTGCGCAAGGTATTGCGTTCATTCCTATTGGTTTTGTTTGGGTATTTTTGTCAGGTTTGCATTATGCCCCATCTGGCCATCGGAAGCATAACACCCAACCTGCTGTTTTCGCTGATTGCCATCGCTACCGTTGCTTATGGCCGGTTTTACACGTTTGGCATCTCCTGTGTGGCAGGCATCCTGCTGGAGGTCATGACAGGCGGGCTGCCCAATTTATACCTGATTGCTTATCCCGCCATTGGCCAGTTGGGCAGTCTGATTTTCGCAGACAAATCGGAAAGAAGGATGGAGCTGGAACGCAGCCAGGGAAAGCCAGGCACAAACAGGGATCCCAAACTGCGTACGCTGCTTTGCGTTCTGTTCGATATGGCGTGGTTTGAGGCGATCCATCTGGTATTTATTTACCTCAATGGCGTTGACCTGGGCCTTATTCATCTTGGACGCGCTATTTGGTCCATTGCCTATACCGCCATTGTAACTGCCTTGACCATGCTGCCGGCCCGCTGGTTTCTTGGCATGTATGCCAGGAAAGCCGACGCGCAGGCGGCTGGCTGAAAGGAGGGAGCCATATGTCCAGCCATTCCCAAAGAGAGAGGACTTTTTTACAGGCAAATGGCCGGTACATTTTTTTCGTTCTCTTGATTTTAATCATCTTTGGGTACCTGCTGATGGGCCTTTTGGACCTGCAGCTTTATGGTGCCGACGTCTATGGAACACAGGCGGTAAACAAGCGCACCACCAAGGTTACCCTGCGGGGCAGCCGTGGCATGATAACGGATGCCAATTCGGTCATCATGGCCCAGGACGAGCAGATATATAACGTAACCTTTTACCGGGACGGCTCACAAAATTCCAAGGAAGATTACCAAGCCTTTACGGAAGCCAT
>JAEWNM010000366.1 GCA_023392755.1 Bacillota bacterium | reverse complement strand
ATACTATTCCAGCGGCCTCGCTTATCCAAAGTACCGCCCCTTTGAAGAAGCGGAGGCGGAAACGCGGGCGGATTTCCAGAGGTTCTTCCAGTGCTATCCCGCTGTGCCGCAAATCTACGCGGAGGCTGCTTACAGATGCGCCTGGGTGGTGTGGATGTCCCAGATGGGACCACGGGGAAGCCTGCGGGAAACGGTCATCTTCATGCACAAGCTGCTCCTGGTGCGCGCCGCCGGGTGGCAGCAATGCTATGCCGCCATGGCCATGGCAAACGATGTGAAGCGTGCTTGGGCGCTGATGCTCTCCTTTTTTCAATTTC
This sequence comes from Bacillota bacterium, assembly GCA_023392755.1. Classification (GTDB taxonomy): domain Bacteria; phylum Bacillota; class Clostridia; order Christensenellales; family Aristaeellaceae; genus JAEWAH01. The sequence continues at coordinate 14,240 of JAEWNM010000366.1, read as the reverse complement.
AGGATGAGCGCGGTGGCATCCCCGACAACACGGCGGACATGAATCAGGAAAACTGGGTCTCCACAAAGCCGCCGCTTTTCGGTTACGCCGTATGCCATGTATTGGACAACTTCGATACATCGCCGCTTGCACAAGCGGATTATAAGGCGATGTATGACCGGCTCGTTCCCTACCGCGACTGGTGGTTTCAGCATCACGACCATGCCGGGACAGGGTTCCCCGCCTATTACCACGTGGATGAATCCGGGTATGACGAGGCATCGGTCTTCTTTGCCGGGCTGCCCCTGCAATCCCCGGACCTGATGGCGTATATGGTGACGCTGGATGAGGCGCTCATGCGGCTTGCCACAATTTTGAACAGGCCAAAGGAGGCGGCGCATTGGGAGAGCGAATCCAGGCGGACGCTTGCCTATCTGGTAAACGAGCTGTGGGACGGCGAACAGTTTCTTGCAAAGGCCGTGAGGACGGGCAAATTGTTCAAGTGCGGCTGCGCCGCGCAGATACAGCCCGCTATGCTTGGCAAACGCCTGCCAAAGGCCATACTGGATAAAATACGCGACCGGGTTCTTGACGAGGAGGAGTTCCTCACCGACTACGGCATCGCTTCCGAGAATATGAAAAGCCCGGATTTCACCATGCGTTCCTTTACCCGTGGCCCCGTTCTGGCCCCCGTGAACATGCTCATTCTCTCCGGCCTGTTTGACGCCGGGGAGACGGAGGCCGCCCGGAAAATTGCCGTCAGGTTCTTAAATGCCCTGATGATCAACGGGCCGGTTCTGGGTGTCAGCCCATACCAGACCGACCCCGTGTCCATGGAATCCTTGGAGGATTATTCCAAAAACCTCATCGGAAATCCGTTTACCGCCTGGGGCGGATCGGTATTCCTCGCGCTGACCGGGCGTTTTTTCAAGGCCGGCAGCGTATAGCGCGTTGCTCAAGCTGGCGGGAAAGCCAGCTTACATTATGAATTGGGGGGAATCCAGATGAAAATTGGTATCATTGGCGCTTCTGGCAAGGCCGGCAGCCTGATTGCCGCGGAAGCGAAGCTGCGCGGCCACGAAGTCACGGCCATTGTCCGCGACAAAAAAAAGGTGGCGGGCAAGAGCTACGCCGTGTTGGAGAAGGACCTTTATGATCTGACATCGGACGATTTGCAAGGCTTTGACGCCGTGGTGGACGCATTCGGAACGCCCTTTGACGGCAAGAGTGAAACCGGCCATCAAACATCGCTTGCGCACCTGACCGCGATTTTTGTAAAGCTTACGGATGTGCGGCTGCTGGTGGTCGGCGGCGCGGGCAGCCTGTACGCGGACCCGCACAAAAAGAGCCAGGTGATCGCAACCATTCCCGAAGCATGGCAGGCCGTGCCGTCCAACATGAAAAAGGCGTTTGAAGCCCTGCAAAACAGCAGCGTGAACTGGACATACTTTTCCCCGGCGTCACTGTTTGACCCGCAGGGCGCCAGAACAGGCCGGTATACCCTGGGCAGCGACTTTGTGATTACCAACAGCCAGAACGAAAGCTACATCAGCTATGCGGATTACGCCGTAGCCATGGTGGATGAGATTGAAAACGGCTTCCATATCAAACGCCGCTTTACGGCGGTCTCCGACAAACAGGAAACAGCCGCGGCGGACAAGAGCGCCTATTACGGCACGGAAAAGAAAAAGCCGGTTTTCGAGGGCGTCAGCCGCTACCGCGCGCCGCTGAATTATGAGCTTTCGGGGAAGCGGTTCTCCATCGTGATGGACAGGAGCAAGGATGTGCAGGTGAACTTCATCTCCGGCAAGCTGCTGGAGTGGAAGGAGGGTGACGGGCCAATAACCCAGGAGCATTACGAGTGCGCCAAGGCCGAGGAGCTTGCCTATTTTGTAAACTTTGAGCTCAAAGGCGTAAAGCCCCGCACCAACATCACGCTGATTCTGGATTTGGAAACAAGGCTTGTCACCGTGGTGAGAACCTATACGCGCTACAGCGAAAGGTATCCCACATTGGTGGACAGCGACTTTGAGTTCGGGGCCATCGACATGCCGGGCTTCCCGCTGCCCAAAAAGCGCCACGGGTACACCACCGATCTGGTGGGCAAGCGCATCCACTGGCACTACAGCCCGGAGTTTTCCATTGTACATGTCTATTACCACACCAACTATGTACGCGCCACCTTTACACCGGAAGCCCTCATGCTTTTGAAGCCCTCCACGCCGGAGCAGCGGGAAGGCTGGGCATTGAACCCCTATGACGAAAAGGCGACTTATATCAAGGTGCGGGACGGGCTGTACATTGTAAGCATCATTGAGCAGAGCATGGCCCGCAGAGGGCTGCCCGGCAACAGCCTGCTGTTTTTGATGGATACCGTACGTGTGCACGACGTGGGCCGCTCCTTCGGCCATTCGGGACAGTTCGGCGGGGAGGGCTATCTTCCGGAAAATTACCTTTTTGCCGCCTATGGCGACTTTGTGCATTCCGACGGTGAGATTGAGTCCAAACCGCCCTTCTATACGGTTTGATGCAAGGAGGACTGAAAATGAACATAGGAATCATCGGCGCGGGCGGCAAGGCCGGCAAGCGCATTGCGGCGGAAGCGAAGCGCCGCGGCCACAGCGTTACCGCCATCGTCCGCGATGCCAACAAAGTGGCGGGTCCGGGCTATGATGTTTTGGAAAAAGACCTCTTTGCGCTGACCGCGGAAGACCTGAAAGGGTTTGACGCGGTAGTCAGTGCCTTTGGCCTGCCCTTTGGCCAAGAGCATGAAAAGGCATATCAAAAGGCTACCGGGCACCTGATCAAGCTATTCAAAAAGCTTCCCGATGTACGCCTGCTTGTCGTGGGCGGCGCGGCCAGCCTGTACCTGGACGACAGCAAACAAAAAAAGGTGCTGGAGACCATACCGGAAAGCTTCCGCAAGGACCCGGAGGATATGGCCATAGCCTTTGCCGATCTTCAAAAGAGCGGCGTCAATTATACTTTCTTTTCCCCGGCGATCACCTTTGACCCGATGGGCTACCGCACCGGCAAATATACGCTGGGCGGCGACGTGGCCATAAAAAACGCCGGCGGGGAAAGCTATATCAGCTACGCGGATTATGCCGTCGCCATGGTGGATGAAATCGAGCAGGGCAATCATGTCCGCAAGCGCTTTACCGCCGTATCCGACAGCAGGCCCCCCAAGGTGGAAGAGCCATATTACGGCCTTTTGCCCGCAGCCCCCGTGTTTGAAGGGCTAAGCCGTTACCGCGAGCCGTTCAATTATGAATTGACAGGCCAGAAATTCCGCCTGGTGCTGGACGGCGGGCAGAAATTTTTTGTTGACTTCCTCACAGGCAACACGCTGCTTTGGGCGGCTATGGGAACGCCGGGGCAGGTGGAATATTACGAGTGCGCAAAGGGTGAGGACAGCACCTTCTTTGTCAATTTCGAACTGACCGGTATAATGCCGCGCACCAACTACACGGCCATTATCGATACTGCAGAGCGGCTTGTGACCCTTGTAAAAACCGTTACGGGCCATGATGAAAAGTATCCCTATCTGGTGGACAGCGAATATTTCTTCGGCGCCATAGACGTGCCGGGCATTAGCCTGCCCGAAACGCGCCACGGCTTCACCACCGACCTGGTGGGCAAGCGCATCCACTGGCATTACAGCCCCACGCTGGAAATCATACATGTTTATTACTGCACCGATTACTGCCGTGTCACCTTCCCGGAGGGCAGGGCCTGGGGCAACATGTCGCGGGAGGAGTTCCAGGAGATGCTTGATCTGGAGCCGTACGACGAAAAGGCGGCATACATTAAAATCAAGGATGGCCTGTACCTGGTAAGCGTAATGGAGCAGAACATGTCCCGCAGGGGATTTACGGGCAACTCGCTTCTGTTTTTGATCGATACCGTACGTGTGCATGACGTGGGCCGCTCCTTCGGCCACGCGGGGCTGAGGGAAGGGAAGGTGCGGCCGGAAAACTATATTTTCGGCGCATTCGGCGACTTTGTGTATTCCGACGGAGTCCTGGAAGCAAAGCCCAACGTATACCTGAAGAAAAACGGCACGCCCAAAACCTGAAAGGAGGCTTATCAAAAGTGGCAAAATTGAGATACCCGCAGTTCACCCGGGAGGAGATCGGCAATATCGTAAAAGCGTCCGTGCCCTACAACGCAGGCGGTTTATCCCTGTACCGCCCTCCCTATTATGAAGGGCTTGCCGGACAAAGCCTGACGCTGCGCTACGACAACGGCAGGGTGCTTAAGTATGCATTCAAGGATGATCACAGCCTTGTGTGGGAGGACGGCAATGATGGACAGCCCCGGGAGGAGTATTACGAGGCGCTTCTGGCGGATGAGAATGTGGTGTTCTTTGAGCACATCGTAAAGGACAGCTTCCCCCAGCAGGCTTTTATTACCGTGCTGGAACTGGACACGCGGCTTGTAACCACCTTTTTCTCCGTGATCGGCAACGAGGTATCCACCCGTGAGGTGGACCGGGATATCGTCTTTGGGTTCATCGACGACGGTTCCGCAGCCCCCTCGGCCCGGCACAGCCTTACAACGGAGCTTGTGGGCCGCTCCATCATATGGACGTACTCCCCCACGTTTTCCATACAGCACATCTACGCTTCCAAATGGTATTCCGCCTTTGTGGATTTCAATTCCTTTTATGGCGGCATGCTGCTCAGCTCGCCCTGCAATTATGTAAAGATCAACGACCATGTGTACATCTACTCCTGGGTGGAGACCGAAGGCGCAGGCGTACAGGGCTTTGCGCTGATGAACCTGTACGATATGCATGACGTGGGCTGCTTTTTCGGCATCAACGGCTCCAGCAGATTCGAGTGCTATACCTTTGGCGCGCACGGCAAATACGTGGGCCAGCTTACAAACTTCGACATCCCCAACGATCATGCGGTCGACTATCCCTGGCCGCCTGTGCGCAATGAAAAAAAGGAAGGAGTGCAGTCATGAATCAGTTGTTGCGTCCATACCGGTCCCGTTCCATCACCATTGACATGACCGAGCAGGAAGTTGCCGATATGGTGCTTGCCTGCCCCCATTACAATGTTGGCGCCCTAGTCGGCAGGCGTCCCCCCTTTTATACCAAATTCGCCGGGCGCGAATTTACATTGCGATACGACAATGGCGGCCCCGCCCTTTTTCACCGTTTCCTTGATGAACACAAGCTTGTCTGGAGCATGGATGGCGGCGAGGAGCACGAAGAGTACTACGAAGCGCTTCAAATTGACAAAAGCGTGTTTTTGCTGGCATACCTGCGCAGGGGCAGCCGTCCGGCAACCTCCTTTACGGCCGTGTTGGACATGGAGATGAACCTGACTACGCTTATCCTGTCCTCCATGGGCACGCCGCAAGCTGCCCGTGAGGTCAGCCAGCGCATATGGCATGGCGTTATTGACCGCGACGGCATGCCAGCGCCGCTTGCCTGGCGGCACCACTCCACCCGCGACCTGGTCGGCCGCTCCATGGGCTGGTCGTACCGGGACGACATGACCAGCCAGCATATTTTCGGCGCGCCAAACGCCATTGCGTGGGTCATCCTGCAAGGGCCCGGCTCCGGCCTGCTGGGCTGCGCACCCTGCAAGTATTACAAGATCAACGACCATCTCTATCTCTATTCCTGGGTGGAAAGCATGGGCTCCGGCCAGCAGGGCGTTGTGCTGATGAATCTGCGCACCATGCACGATGTGGGAACCTTCTATGGCATCCACCACGGGCAGGAGTTTGAGTTCTACACCTATGGCGCGCGGGCCTACAACCTGGGCAGCTACGATACAAAAGACCTGTTTGCCTGGTAACATACGGTACCCATGCAAAGGAGGCTGTCTTGATGCGGAAAACCGCAGCGAGACAGCCTCCTTTGCTTTGCGCGCCGCCGCCGCGATATCTTCACATGCAGGGCCAGCGCGCAAAAAACACCGCCCCTTTGCAGGGCGGTGTTTCAGTGTATCAACAAAGTGGCTGTCGCCACTTTGTTGAGTTTTTCCCTTGCTGCACTGCAAAAGGCTGCGCCTTTTGCGGCCGTTTGCTCGGGCAAGGAAGGAATTTTTGCAAAATTCCCACGCAAACCACCGCACATGTCGCTGGTTTGCGATCTAGAATCGGAGGACTTCGGCCCTCCGATACCTCCCTGGGTTTTTTGATGGTCAGAAACACCGCCCTTTTGTGGGGCGGTGTTTTATGTGGAAGCCGGTTATTTCAGGGTTGTCAGGAATTCCTCGAACTGCTTTTTGGTCTCCTCCAGAATCTTGCCGTTGCCGGCCTGCCTGAGCAGGTTGATGTATTCGTCCAGCTTCGCTTCCGTATCCTTGCCGAACACGCCCAGGTCAAAGGAGGCAGCCCATTCCTGATTCAGGGAGTTGATAAGTGCCGATTCCGCCTCAAGGCCGGCGTTGTCAAAGCTGAAACCGTCCACCGTGAACCGGTTCGGATCGATATTTGCTTTGGCGTACTGGTCGCGGATGGCGGCAACCATCGGCACAATGCCGCCTTCGCTGGGGTTCAGATGGCTGCGAAGGCCCCAGGCCCAGCAGCTCCAGGGGTACGCTTCCGATTTAGGGCCGGCGGAATGGGTTTTGTCTTCATTCAGCACATAGTGCTCGCCTTCAATGCCGCCCTGCAGAAGGTTGGACACAATGGCATCGTTCTTCATAACGTCGATGGCAAGGGCCGCCCGTTCAGGGTTCTTGCTGAAGGAGGTAATGGCCACGGCATCATAGTTGTAAGGCGAGATGCGGGTATTTGCTGTCGCGGGAAGAATGTTGAAGTATTCCACCTCGATGCCCTTTTTGCTCATTTCCAGAATATCGCTGTTGGCGGATTTGTACATGCAAAGGTTCGATGCGCTCTTGCTCTCGGCAAACAGGTCGCCCAGATGCGTAACACCCGTAATGGCATTGGAAGGCCATATGCCGGCTTCAGCCCATTTGGCCATGCGCAGGCAATACTCGCGGTATTCCGGCGTTTCAACGGTCAGGAACAGGTCCTCCGCTTTGATTTGGCCCTGTATATCGGCATCCCACATGGCATTGCCCACGGGGAACCAGTTGTTTAGGCCTTGCAGGAACACCATGGACATGGGCAGCGTGGGGTTGGCATACATAGCGAACATGCCGGATTCCTTTTCGCCCTCCGCCACCGCGAAGAGGTATTTTTCAAAATCTTCGAAGGTGGTAATTTCGGGAATGCCGTACTTTTCACGCATGTCCTTGCGCACAACCACACCGTAGGCCTGTTCATAATCGGAATGGTTGCGGGGAATCTGATACAGCTTCCCTTTGTACGCAGCCTGTCTCCAGCTCTCCGGCGCCTGGGATTTCATGGTTTCCGGCATCCAGGACTGCAAAAACTCGTCCGTCAGTTCCAGAAACGCGCCGTTGTCCGCATGGGTCGTAAACGGCCCGATGAACGGATGGGTGATGATGATGTCCACATCCTCGCCGCCGGCCAGAACCAGCGGATACTTGGTCTGGAAATCGGACAGGGGGATGACTTCCACTTCAAGCGTGGTGTTGATGAGCTCTTTCATGCGGTCGCTTGCCAGCTTCACGATCCGTTCATGATCCGAGCCCTTGGTGCCAACGGCGTAGAATACCAGATTGACTTCCTTGGACGTATCAAACCCCGCCCAAGGATTCACCGCCGCCTCGCCCAGCGCTGCGACGCCAAGCGACGAGAGGAGCAGCATAAGGACCAGCCCCACGGAAAGGAAACGTTTCATTCGATGACCCTCCTTCTTATTGTCAAGGCATTCGCCTTGAATTACCCCTTGACCGCCCCGATGGTAAGACCCTTGACAAAATACCGCTGCACGAAAGGATACAAAAGAATGATCGGCCCCGTAGTGATAACCGTCATCGCCATTTTCATCGTTTCCTGCGGCAATGAAATCATGACGCTGCCCGGGTCCGCGCCCATGGATACCAGATTTTTCAGCGCCTGTATGCTGTTGATCATCTCCTGCAAAAAGTATTGCAGGCTCATCTTTTGCTCCTTTGTGATAAACAGCATGGAGTTGTACCAATCGTTCCAATAGGCCAGTGCCGAGAACAGGCCCAGCGTTGCAACCAGCGGCTTGCACAGCGGCAGGATAAGCTGGAAGAAAATACGAAGGTCATTCGCGCCGTCTATTTTCGCCGATTCCGTAATCTCATACGGTATGCTCCTCATGAAATTCTTGGCGATGATCATATGCCAGACGGAGAACATCATGGGCAGCAGCAGCGCAATGTAGTTATTTTTGAAGCCAAGGTACCGGGTACACAGAATATACCAGGGCACCAGGCCGCCGTTAAACAGCGTTGTGAAGAAGAAGAAGAGCGAAATGCCGTTGCGCCCTTGAAAATCTTTGCGCTGCAATACATAGCCGGTCATGGAGGACAGCATTACGGACATGCTCGCGCCGATGATGGTGACGCAAACGGTGTTGCGGTATGCCCACAGGATGCGGCTCGGATTGCGGAATGCCAGGCCGTAAGCCTCCGTGGAGAATTCTTTGATGAAAAAGGTATATCCGTTGCGCATAAGGGAGGATTCGCTTGTAAAAGAGGTGATGACAATGAGCAAAAACGGAAGCACGCAGGCCAGGCCGAACAACGAAACCAGCAGATACCCCAGCGTATTGAACAGCATCTTGTCCCTTTGCCTGATCCTGTTTCGCGCAGGGGCTTTCAAAACCCGTCCGATCATGATAAGCGCCCCTTTCTTAAAACAGTGAGTAATCGGGCTGCCGCTTTTTGATGATGCCGTTGACCGTCATAATCGTTACGAAGCAAAGCACGGATTGATAAAGGCCGGCCGCGCCTGCCATGCCCAGGTCGCTTGTGGATGCCAGCGCACGGTAGATAAACAGATCAAGGATATCAGCCTTGGGCAGCAGGGCCGCGTTGTTGCCTATAAGCTGGTAAAACAGCCCAAAGTCGCCGCGGAACACCTGCCCCAATGCCAGCAGGAACATAATAATCATGGTCGGCACAAGGCACGGTATGGTTATATAACGAATACGCTGCCAAAGATTCGCCCCGTCAATGGACGCCGCCTCATACAATTCCTGGTCTATGCCGGTGATTGTGGCCAGGTAGACGACGGAGCCATAGCCGGAGCTCTTCCAAACACGGAACAGCACCAGCAGAAAAGGCCAGTAATCGGCATTGGCATACATGTTGATGCGTTTGGCGCCCAGGGAGGATAGAATTCCGTTGACCAAGCCGTACTCATAGCTGAATATGGCCTGTACGATAGCTGCCACCACAACCCAGGAGATGAAGTACGGTAAAAACATGAACGATTGAAACACCCGCTTGAACCTGCGGCTTGTCAGCTCGTTGATGATAATGGCGAAGCCGACTTCGACCAGCATGCCGACGGTCATGAACGCAAGGTTGTAAAGCAGTGTGTTCCGGGTTAAAAACCAAAGCTTATTGGACATGAAAAGGAATTTGAAGTTCTTAAAGCCCACCCAGTCGCTTCCGAAAATACCCTTCACATAGTTGAAGTTTTTAAAAGCGATGATGATCCCGCCCATGGGGAGATAGGAGAATATGATGACGTATGCCAGCGCCGGCAGCAGCATCAAATAGAGATATTTGTTGTTCCACGTACGCCTGAGAATCCGATTGGAACCGAGAGGGGATGCTTTCAGGGCATTCCCATGCACGGCGATCCCTCCTTCACTTTACGCGTTTTCTATGGTTCTATTATACATGGACCGAATGAACGCTTCTCTCAAAATAACTGCGGTTAGCATAGAAATCTTGTCATGATTTGATCAAGATAAACAGCAACTCCCTTCGCAAAATGAACAAAAACAAAATATCGAATAAACCGCAGGGAATCGTATAGCTTTTCCCGGCGGCAAGCAGCTATAATGGAACCAAACAAATTCAACCCGGGAATGAGGAGGAAGCATTATGCAAAAAATCGTTGACTTCATCAAAAGCGTCGGGGTGGGCTATTTCGCCACGGCGGACGGAGAGCAGCCGCGGGTGCGCCCTTTCGGCTTTGGCTTTTACGAGGACAACAAATTCTGGTTCTGCACAAACAACACAAAGAAAGTCTTTGCACAGCTGAAGGATGTGCCCTATGCCGAGGTCATTTTCACAAAACCCGACTTTTCCCAATACCTGCGTTTGAGCGGCCATGTGGTGTTTGACGCGTCGCTTACGGCAAAGGAAAAGGTAATGGATGCCATGCCCGGCGTGAAAGGCCTGTACAAGAGCCCCGATAACCCGATTTTTGAGGTGTTTTACCTGGAAAACGGCGAGGCCGTGCTGGAAGCTTTCCCCCCCACAACCCCGCCGTACACCGTACGCTTCTGATGTTAATTGTTAATGAAACCGCCGCACGGTACCGGTGCGGCGGCTTTTTTTATTGGAGCGGAAGCCTCACCGTGACGGCCGTGCCTTGGCCTGGCACGCTTTGAAAGCTCAAGCCATAACCTGACCCGAAAAAGTTTTGCAGCCGCTCATGAATGTTTCGCAGGCCGTAATGGCTACCGCCTGCCGTCATATCGTATTGCAGGTCCATGCCTTCGGATATTTGCCGCAGCCTCTCCTCGGACATGCCCGCGCCGTTATCGGAAACCGTGAGAACCATATCACCGCCCCGTATTTCCCCGTGGATGGAAATCATTCCGGTTTGATCCTCCCGGTTCATAATGCCGTGGTGGATCGCGTTTTCCACAATCGGCTGGAGGATGATGTGGGGCACCCTGTGGTTAAGAAGCTCCGGCTGAACCTTTTGCTCCAATTGAATCTTCCCCTCATAGCGTATATCCTGTATGCTCCAGTATGCGTTTGTCAGATCAAGCTCCTGCTCCAGGGTGGAAAATTCCGCGCCCTGATTCAGGCACAGCCTATAAAAGCGTGACAGCAGCATGACAATGCGCTCCACCTGGGCGGCATTGCCCATGAAAGCGAAATAGTTGATCATCTCCAGCGTATTGTATAGAAAGTGGGGATTGATCTGCGCCTGAAGCGCCTTCAGTTCCGCATGCTTCTGACTGGTATCCGCCATGGAACGCGCCGCGGTGAGCAGGTTCAGCTCATCTGTGAGATAATTGTAGCTTTCGATCAGCACGCCCACCTCATCCCGCACTTTGGGTTCGGGCAGAGGCTGCAGAACGCCGTTTTTCAGGCTGCTCATGCCGTAGGAAACCAGGGCGATACGGTTGATGATCCCCCTGGAAAACAGCATGGAAATAACGAATATAAAGATGCCGCATATAAGGGCCAGCATCAGAAAGGTGCTCCACTGGGCATTGTTGAGCAGCGTATCAAAGCTATTCCCAAAGGGGATAAGCATCACAAGCTGCCATGGGTTGCTTTTAAACGCGCGCTTTTGCACGTGAAATTCGGTGCCCTTCCAAACAAACGTGTCCCAGGTAGTTTTGCTGAAGCTCATGGAACAGATATGTTCGGGCAGCGGCACAGAATGATCCCCGCTGTAGGCCTGTATAATGGTATGCCCATCGGCGCTGACCAGATATACCGACGCGCCGTCCATCACCGGCAGGGACTGCCGCATGGTATCCAGCACCTCTTCGCCCGAAAAATTCAATTGCAGCACGGATGTGGTTTTTTTGTAGTTTTCAGGGTCGCAGACACGCACCAGATAGGAAAATACCGTGCCGCTGACGGAATCATTCCCGTTTCCCTGATTGCCCTTCGGGCTATATACCCACATATTTTTATACGGCTTGCTTGTCAGCTCGTTGAACCAGGCCATTCCGCCTGCAATGGATAAAGGAAAAAAATGTTGATTGTCATAAAAAAGGCTTCTTCTGGAAGGGACGTATACGCGCATGCGCATGCCCCATATGTTTTTATTTTCAATAAAATTGATGGTCGAAGTCACCTGGGACTTCATCCTGATTTGAACCAGTATATCCTTTTCCGACGTATTCAGCTGCAGCAGTTCCCTGGCCGCCTCGTCAAGCTGCAGAAGCGAAGTGTCCTGGCGTATGGCTTCAAAGCGGCTGGCAAAAATATCATACAATTGTGAAAACGAGTTCTCCGCCGTGCCCCGGACAGTGCTGTACACCGTATCGGTCGTATACTTGTTGAACAGAAGCAGCGAGATCATAAGCGGCACAAATACGGAGAACAGTATAAGCACGCTGAGTTTTGTGCCCACACGAAGATACCGGAACCTTCCTGCCAAAAACCTGGGCAGGCGCAAGAGAATACGCTGCGGGGTGCTCAATTTTCCGTACCGCTGGGGGAATACCCCATTCTCCTTTTAAACTTGTAGGAAAAATAATTGCCGTTGCGGTAGCCTACCATCCTTGCAATATCCTTCACGCGATATTCGCCGCGTTCCATCAATTCCAGCGCCTTGTTGATTCTAAGCTTCGTCAGATAGCTGCCCAGCGTGATGCCTGTGGTGCTTTTGAAAAGATGGCAGATATAAGTAGATGACAGCTTCATGCTCTCGGAGATCATGGTAATGCTCAAATCGGGATTTTGGTAATTTTGCTCCAGATACCGGATGATACGGTTGACCACGGAATTATTTGTGGCGCTGCACTGAAGTTTTGCGTAATAGCGCTCAATAGCCCCGGCAAGGAAGTCGCACAGCATATCCAGGAAATCAAGGCGGTTGATATGCTCCCACACCTGATATTCATCGTCAAAATCATCGAAAATGACCACATTTGCCTTTTCGGCAGCGCGTATCAGCAAAACGATAACGGAATAGAAAAAGCGTATGACCTGACCGGGCGGCGTGGCGTCATTCACCTTGATGTTGGCCGTGATGCTGCGCACCAGAAACAAAATGGCATGGGATGTTTCCTTCTTCAATGCATGGGAAAACTCCGAGAGGGAGATGCTCTCCAAATCAAAGCTGTTCAGGTTGTGTGCCTGGTAATAGCAAACATGGCCGGGCCTTTTGTAATAGCAGCGGGCCAGCGTCTGCTGCGCTCTATTGTAGGATTCCGGCAATCCTTCCGGAGCCAAAGCATACTGGCCGACGGAATACACCGCACTAAGCCCACGCAGGGAAAGCAGGTTCGTCAATGTGTGGAAATACTGGTCCATTACATCATGCCGCCGTATGCTGGCCGAGCGGCTGAGCAGATGAACGACCGCCCTATCCTGCTTTACAAAGCTTAAGCAGGTGACGACATCGGCAGGAAACGCCTGGGGCAGAATCTCCATGATATCCTCACAGTTCGGGATATCCTCCTCTGCGCCGCGGACAAGATGGATGATAACGGTAACGAAATGTTTCATGGCCGATATATCCATCGCCTTGCGCAATGTTTCCACAGCGCCTTGTGTCATGTCCGTCTGTACAAGCCCCTTGGCGATGGATTCCAGCCTGCTTAGTTGATCTTTTTGCTGAAGAATCATCAGTCCGTTTTCTGCCATCTGCTCGTGATACAGCTCCTGGGTCGCACTGCGGATGGAACCCGCCAGCTCCTCCATATCGATTGGTTTTTCCACATAGCTGACCGCATGCAGGCGAATGGCGCTTCGCAAATACGGAACGTCCGAGTACCCGCTGATAAAAATGATCTTGCAATCAGGCTTAAAACGGCTTACCTCCTCCGCTAGCTTGATGCCATCCATCTGAGGCATGCGCACATCGGTAAGCAAAATGTCGGGCCTGAAGTTCTGCATCAGGTGAATTGCCTCCGTGCCATTGGCGGCTTCGCGCAGCTCGTCAATATTCAGAGCACGCCAATCCAGCTGCTTCAGTATGCGCTCGCGCACAAAGAACTCATCGTCCACCAATAGAAGCCGCATCAAAAAGCCCCTCCCCACCACCTGTTTGATTTATTCTGTTTCCCAGCTAAAAATGCCCTTCTTTGGATCAATCATCCAACTATGTACCACTTCTTTTTGTAGTATTATACGATTTTGATCTGCACCGGTCAATAGCAAACAACATGAACCGTCTTAAAAAAAATGCGCAGGCCTTCAATTTCCTGTGCATTTGTCACAGGGAGGCCTGCGCAATAGGTTATGGGAACAGTTGGGTGAACAATTACATGGCATGCCCCACTTTATATGGTGATCGCTCACATTGATAATGCGAATCAAGGGTTAAAACTGGAATGCGAGCAAGCATAAAGCAGCGGCGAGCCTGCCAAAGAGATGCAAGAGCAAATCCTTGAAGGAGCGAACCTTGGAGGCGGTCTGAATGCCGGTCTTCTCATGAAGCCAGTTAAAAAAGCTTTCGATCGGCTGGCGAGCACTAGAAACACAGGTATCAAAAGCATCGCCGCCAGGAAGCCG
>JAEWNM010000332.1 GCA_023392755.1 Bacillota bacterium | reverse complement strand
CCACAACGCTCATGGACAATACGGATACCAGCACGCTGTTGCCAACATACCGAAAATAGTTCTGGCTCTTGAGCAAAGCACTCACATTGTCAAACGATAACACCTTGGGCAGCGCAAAGAAATTCTTTCCAGCCTCCTCCAGCGTTTTGAAGGAATTGATGACTACCAGATACATCGGGAAAAGAATCAGCGCAAGGCCGATCAGCAGTATAATGTTCCGAAGCGTATGCCATACGTTTTTTTCCACGGGATTGTGAATCATCCCCGCGGCACGGTCCCCGGCGTTTGCTTTCATGGCCGTCATGCCTTATTCACCCCGCTTTTGGAAGAAACGATCAATTGCACGGCCGACAGCACCGCGATTACAAGAAAGAGCAGTACGGCCTCGGTGTTGGCAATGGAGAAGTTAGGCGTGTCGCCAAAAGCATCCTGATAAATTTTGATGCCGATTAGCATTGTGGAGCGCGCCGGGCCTCCCCCCGTGAGGGCAAACGCGTAGTCAAATGCCGTGATGCCGCCTTTCAGCGCGAGAATCGCATTTACGCTGATAGTGGGAACAAGGTAAGGCAGCGTTACATAACGGAATTGGTTGAACATGCTTGCGCCGTCAATCACGGCGGATTCATACAATTCATTGGGGATCGACTGCAGGCCGGCCAGAAAGATAATGGTCGGCATGGCCAGCGCCTGCCACAGGTTAACAAACAGAATCGCGTACAGCGCCAGGCTTCTGTCGCCAAGCGGCGACTTGAACACCCCGCCAAAGCCCAGCAATGAAACGACATTGGGCAAAGCGCGGTAGAATACCTGGTCCCAGATCAGCGCAATGGCAACGGAACTGATCATGGCGGGGAAGAAGTATATGGATTTGAAGAAGGTTTTGAAACGTTTGATGGAATTGATGGCCACCGCCAGCATAACGCCCAGCACAACCGTGCCGACGACCATCACCAGCGCATAGCGCAGTGTAATCCCCGTAGAATCAAAAAAGCGTTTGTTGCTCAGTACCTTGACGTAGTTGGCAAGGCCAACAAAATCATAGGAGCGGGCCAATCCGTCCCAGTTAGTCGCGCTGTAAAAAAAGCCCATGATAACGCTGTAGATATAGAAAAACGTATACAGCGCCAGCGCAGGAATGGTGATGACAAGAAACGTCGCCTTATCCGCGTTAAACTTCTTCCAGCGCATGAAAAGCATCCCCTCCCCAAGAAAAGTGCAAGCCCTGCCGTTGATCAGGCACAGCGCAGCCGATGGTTTCATTGGATCGGGGGCGGCATGAAGGCTCATGC
Organism: Bacillota bacterium; assembly: GCA_023392755.1. Lineage (GTDB taxonomy): Bacteria > Bacillota > Clostridia > Christensenellales > Aristaeellaceae > JAEWAH01. The sequence continues at coordinate 8,964 of JAEWNM010000332.1, read as the reverse complement.
CGCCCCGTCCCCGTTGCACCCGTATTAAATATTAATTGGCAGCCGCTGCGATCGCCTCATCGAGGCCAGTAATGTAGGCATCCATGTCGCCATCAAGCAGCAGGCCCTGAACAACCTGATAAACCTCGTTGGTCACCTGTGTGATGACCTTGGAGCCGAACCAGTCGCACACCACGCCGCTGGCGGCTTTGTCAATGATGGGCGAAAGGCGCGGGTCGGAATAGGTGGTGCCCATGATGCAGGAGGGTGCGCCGTCGGTATCGGACCACAGCTGGGCGTTTTCGGGGCGGGAGATGAACTCCAGGAACTTCAGGCCGATTTCCTTCTGCTCGGCGGTAGCTTCGGCGCTGATGCAAATCGCGGCGTCAACACCGGTAAGCAGCGGGCTTTCGTCATACACATCGCCGGGGATCGGGAAAGCGCCCAGGTTCAGTTCGGGGTTCGCGATCAAAATGGTGCCGCGGGCATAGGAGCCGGTAATGCACATGGCCGCCTTTCCGTTGGCGAAATTCTCCCACATGATGGTGTCGGCGGTTCCAAGGGGATCGGGCAGCGCATAGGTACGCAGCTGCAGCATCCTCTCGCCTATCTTCTTGAAGGGCTCGGCGTTTTCGGCTACGGTCGCTTCTCCGTTGACGACCTTCACAATGTAATCCACAATGCCAGGATAGGTCGCCTGGGACAGCGCCTGGTAGCAATGGCCAACGCGGCCTGCATCCTTGTCGCCAAAGGAGAAGGGAACGACGCCGGCAGCAACCAGCTGGTCACAAACGGCAATCAGCTCATCCCAGGTCTTGGGCAGCTCGGTAATGCCGACTGTCTCGAAAATATCCAGATTGTAGAAAATGGCCATGTAGTTCTGGCTCAGGGGCAGCGCATACGTCTTGCCGTCGGTATTGATGGCCAGCTGGATCATGCCGGGATTGACGCGGGACAAAAATTCCTGGCCTTCCAGGCACTCGATGTAACCGTTGGCAATCTTGTTCTTGAACTGCATCTGCGTGGGATAGTCGGAAAAGATGGGGGGGATATCGCCCGTGGAGATGCGCTGCATGAGCACGGTGCCGGCATCCGGAACAGTATTGAGCTCAATGACGATATCGGGGTTTTCCGCGGCGAATTTCTCAATGACCTGGGCATAAGCGCGCTGCGGGCCTTCCTCCATCTTTTGCTGGAAGAACTCGACCTTTGTTTCCGCCATTGCAAAGCTTGCGCTAAAAAGCATGCAAAGGGCCAGAACTGCAACCAAAGCCTTTTTCATGGAATGGTCCTCCTTCTTCGCTTGCGTGATTCCCTCACGCAGTCAATTGTTGTGCTCACATTGTAGCGCATTGCCAATATGGTTGCATGTAGCAAACATGACATCCGGCATACGCAAACGATGACTCTTTCGGCACTTTGTTCACAAAACACACGCCGTTCGCGTCATGTTGCTCATTTTACCCCTCTCTCCATTAAAAAGACTCCCCTCCCCCGGCACGAATGCCATGAGGGAGGGGAGCCTTATAAGGCCCTTGCGCTTATGATGCGCTGTTTTTCTTGCTTGTCATCAGATCAAGAATCAGCTGATCTGTCAGAGCCATGCCGTCGCGGCCAACGCTGCCAAGGTTTTGTATGGTTTTTTCCACATCGCTGTCCACAATGCCGTCTATGTCCGGCGCATGCACATTGTTCATGGCCAGTATGGCGCACTGCACCGCCGCGCTGACGGCCGTGGCCACCTTCACCGCGCAGCCGGACTTTGCGCCGTCGCAGACCATGCCCGTTATGTTGGCCACCATGTTCTTGATGGTGTACTGCACCTGCTTTTCATTGCCGCCCAGCACATACAGTATCCCGCAGGAAGCGCCTACCGCGGCCGCGATGCCGCAGCCGCAAAGCGCGCTGAGGCGGCCGATACCGCGTTTGATATGGATCGTAACCAGGGCGGACAAGGCAACCGCCCGCAGCATCCGTTCCTCCTCCACATTGCTTTTCTGCGCAAAGACTGCGACGGGAAGCATGCAGACCAGCCCCTGGTTTCCGCTGCCCGCGACGCTCATCACCGGCACGCTGGCGCCGGCCATGCGGGCGTCGCATGCGGCGGCCGTTGTTGCCACCGCGCAGGTGCCTATGTCCGAACCCAGGATGTTGCTGGTTGTGCCGACGCAGGCGATATTGTGGCCGACAGACATGCCATAGCCGCCTTGCAGCCCTTCCCGCGCGGCGGCCAGATTCATTTGGATGCCCTCCTGCAAAAACCGCAGTTTTTCCACCGGTACGGTCGTGCAGAACCGCCAGATGTCCTGAACGGACATATCGGCGTTCTCATCGCTTGCGGCGCCCGGCTCCTCAAGCTCCTCATGCCGGATCACGGAGCCGTCGCGCATAAGGTCTGTCACCTGTGTGTGCGTGCGGCGGATGACCGCCGTTGCATTATGTCCCTGACCAAACACCCGCACCTCAATATAAAGGGATTCCACATCCAGCTTCTGGCATACGGTGATGCGGTTTTCCGCAATCATGCGCCGGCCGGCCACTTCATCCTCCTTGGTAACGTCGCACAGCACCTGCAGCCCGACATCCGTACGTCCCGCCAGTGCGCCAAGCGCCGCCGCGATGGGAAGCCCGGCCATAGTGCTGCCGGGGATGCCAACGCTCATGGCATTTTTCAAAATATTCCGGCTGCCCAGCACCTCAATGCGCTCCACATCACAGCCCAGCGCCTTTCGCGCCCAGGCCGCCGCATAAGCCACGGCAACCGGTTCGGTACAGCCCAGCGCGGGCAGCACCTCCTTGTGCAAAAGTCCCTCATAATCTATCATTTCTGATCCCCCTATCGCTTTTCCAGCCAAATATCCGCCTTATAGCCCGCCTGTGTCTCCCGGTAGACGCTGGGCGTCATTCCAAAATGCTTCCGGAACAGCTGTATGAATTGGGATGCATCCGCATAGCCGCATTCGCCCGCGATGTTCATCACGCTGCGTTCGCGTGATTCAAGCATTTGGCATGCGTGGTTCATACGCACCTGCGTCAGGTAGTTTTTAAAGGAAATTCCCGTCTTCGCCTTGAACAGGCGGCTAAGATAGGAAGGATTCAGGTAAAGGCGGCTTTCCGCCAGCTCTTTCAACGCCACGTTTTCGCCGTACCGCTCGCTGATGTATTGCTTCAGATAATCAACCACCTGGTCCGCATTGGATAAGGAGACCCGTTCCTTGAGCGCGCATACCTGCGTAATCAAAGCGTCCAGCCGCTTCATAAGCGCCGCGGGGCTTATAAAGTCATCCGCCTTGATCTCAATCTGAAGCAATTCCGCATCCATGCCGTTTTCCTTTGTTATGGTCTGGGCAATGGCGCAATTCATGCAGGCGCACAGCCGGTTCAGCGCGTCCTGAAGCGCTGCCAGCGATACGTTCTTCATTTTCATGATTGCCTGCACCGCCCGCCGGGCCAGCGTTATCGCCTGTTCCGACTGTCCGTGGGACAGATACATCAGGAAATCGGAGAGATCAGCAGGGGACGGCTCGCTGACATAAAGCGTCTGTTCCTTGAGGCTGCCATAACAAACGACAGCCTCATCGCGCAGCAAACGGTAGCTCAGGGCAATCTGCGCCTGCTCATAGGCATGCGAAGCATCCTTCATTTCATTCAGCCCGCTCATGGCCATACGGATATCCATACCGTTATACAGCATGCCGTTGCGCAATTTTTCCAGCACCGCGAGCCTTGCCTGGCGGTCGGGCCTCTGATTGCCATACCGGAAAAAGATGCATATGTCGCCCGCCTTGACTGGAAACACATCGCAGCACATTCCGCTCAAAGCATGAAGCCTGCTTTGCAGCTCCTGCTCAATCTGCGACATTGGCGCACTGAAACCGTATGCGCGCACAACCATGCAATACCCGCCGGCGTCTTCCCGCTTCCATTCCGCTTCCTGCCCGCTTAGCCACATATGCAGCCGGTGCAGGTCCAGCAGGCGGCGCATGCTTTTGCCGTCGCTGCGCAAAGCCTGCTCCTCCGCGCTATGCCTGCGCTTTTCCTCCCAATATTCCTGTGCGCGGGTAAGCGCATCACACAGCTTATCATCATCAACAGGCTTGAGCAAGTATTCTTTTACGCCGGTGTGGATGGCTGCCCGCGCATATTCAAACTCGCCATAGCCCGTGATCATAATCATGTAGGTACCGGCAAAGCGGCGGCTGACATGCTCCGCAAGCTTGAGCCCGTCCATCTGGGGCATGCGTATGTCCAGCAGCACCACGTCATAGGGCGCCTGCTCCAGCATGGCCAAGGCGGTCACACCGTTTTCCGCCTCTGCAACCACGGCGTTCTGCTGCCATCCCAGCACGCTTTGCCGCAGTGCCTTGCGGGCGTAGTATTCATCCTCCACCAGCAAAAACCGCATGCTTTCCCTCCCGTCAGGATTCCCGGAACGCCGCCTCAAGCGCCGACCAAAACGCGTTCTCATCCCCGCTGATCAGGTACGCGCCCACCGCCTCACTGAAAAGCGATACCGTTTCCAGAGAAAACCTGCTCTTGAGCCAGTTGGCGTTTTCATAGGTTTCTATGTGCGCACTCATTCGCTGCGTAATCGCATTTTCCTGCCGGACATCCTTCAGGCAGCTTGGCCCCATATCAAGGGATGCGTACAACGCGCTGGTTTCAGCCTCCGTCAGATAGTTCAAAAAGGTCATCGCCTCCTGCCGGTAGGCGGATGAGCCGGATACGCAAACGGCGGTATCAATGCTGGACAGCATGACGCGCTTCTGGGGCGTTTCTCCGGGAAAGGGAAAAACATCCATCCGGATGCCTGTGCCAAAGCTGTTTATGGTATTGAGCGCATAGCTTCCCGATATCATGATCGCCGCTTCACCCTTTGCAAAGCGCTCGCATGCTTCATAGTAATTATAGGCCACTTCCCCCTTGGCCTGGCTGTACCCGTACAGGGTACGGAACAGCCGCATCACCTGCATGATACGGTCCCGCGCCTCCGGCGATATTTGCCCTGTGCGCAGGCTGTCCATTTCATCAAGATAATTATCCACCAGCGCAGCCAGCATCATCTGCGCGATGTGCGACATACGGCCATGGTCGCGTATGCAAAACACCATCGGGAGCACTCCGCGTTTTGCAAGCCCGTCGCACAGCGCCGTGAGCTCCGCTACAGTTTTTGGCACCGTCACACCCATGCGCTCAAATATCTCTGTGTTATAGTATACCTCCATGCAGTTGTAATTGAGCGGAAGCGCGTAAGCCTTCCCATCCTCCCGCGTCACCATTTCCAGCGCCCGGGGGCTTACCTTTTGCATAAAGGGCTGCCGGGAAAGATCGACCACGATCCCCTCATCGACCGTGACGGCGAAATTGCGCTGGGTGGGCCAATCCGTAAACAGGTCCGGAATATCGCCGCCGCGCAAGCGGGCAACAAGAAGCTCCTGGGTATTGGGCACGTTGCGCTGGAACAGCTCAATGGCAGGATAATCCTGCGCAAAGTTTTCGATGACCGCTGTAAAGCTGGCCATCGCCTCTTCCCGCTGCTGATAAAATTCCAGCGTCACGCTTTTGGGAGGCTGCTTCTTTTGGGCGGCCGGCAGTTCATACAGGCCGAAGGCATATACGCCAACCGCGACCACAGCAAGCAAAAGCGCGCAGATGAGTATCCTGTACCGCTTCATGAGACCTTCCCCCTTTTCCCATTATACGTGCTTCCCCACCTGTGGCATAGAACAATAATGACCTGTTGTATACGGCAATCATGACAATCGCCGATAATCGCTTGATTCAGCATTTTTTCACGCTTATACTGAACAGCAGGAGAGAATCGGGTGAATAATCCCGGGAAATGAGGAATGGGAAATGAACAAGCGTGAACGCGTCCTTTCCGTGCTTGACGGCAAACCCGCGGACCGTGTGCCGGCATCCTTCTGGTTCCATTTCGGCGGTGAGCAGGGAAAAGGGGAGACCTGCATACAGGCGCATCTAGACTTCTACCGTAAGAACGATCTGGATTTCATCAAGATCATGTCCGACGGGCTGAACTATCCGCTGAAGGTGACCGTCACCTGCGCCGACGACTGGTTCAAGGTGGCGCCCCTCCCCCATGACGACCCTTTCTATGCTGATTCCATTAATCGCTGCCGCCGCATCAATGAAGCGCTGGCCGGCGAATGCTGCACCTTTTACAACATGTTTTCGCCATTTAACGTTGTCCGCGAGCGCGATGTCTTTACCCCGGAAGCGCTGTCAGGCCGCAGCTGGGATGCGACAGTTATGGCGCATCTTCATGAAAACGAGGCGGCGCTTGTCCATGCAATGAACGTAATCGGCGATGACCTGGCCTACCTGGCCAAGTGCGTCATAAAGGAAGGCGGATGCGACGGCATTTATCAAAGCGTGCAGGGCGCGGAGCGCGGCCGCATGAGCGCCGAGGATTATGCGCGCATCGTCACTCCTACGGAAATGAAAATCATCAACGCCGCCAACAGCGTATCGCCCTACAACATTTTGCACATGTGCTCCTGGGCGGGCAACCCGAACCATTTATCCTACTGGAAGGATTATCCCACGCGCGTGAAGAATTGGGGTATTGGCATAGAGGGTGTTTCACTGACCCAGGGCAAGAGCCTGTTTTTGGGCAGTGTGCTGCTGGGCGGCATGGACAACCGCAAAGACCATCCCCTGTACAAGGGAACAAAGGATGAAATCCAGGCTGCCGTACGCGCGGTGCTCAAGGAAATGGAGGGCTTTCCCTTCATGCTTGGCGCGGACTGCACGGTTCCCGCCGATATCGATCAGCAGCATATCCGCTGGGTAATGGAAGCGCTCAGGGCCTGACACGTTTTTCGAGCCGATACGCACCGTGCCCGCCCTATGTATTCGGCGCGCTGCGCATCGGCTCCTTTTTATCCCGGATTGTGTCTATCAGGCAGGAGGCGTATCCATGCATACCAAAAAGACATTTTTCTTTTCGGTCCGGCACATGCTGATGCTGTCTTTTTTCCTGCTCATTCTCCTGCCCTACCTTTTGACGACGACGTTTTACACCCTGTCCATGCGGCAGCAGCTGGAAAACGAGGCATCAACCGCCCTGAGCGCGGACAATGCCATCCTGCTTCGCAGCATCAATGCGCTTTTGTCCGAGACGGAGCGTGTTGCCTATCTGCATTTGATTGACCAAGATATCGCCCGCATCCTGCAGACCAGGCACACCACCTACGACCTTGCGTTCCGGGAAGACGAACGCATCATGACAAACGCGATCAAGCATGCGACAAGTTTGAACAGCAACATTCTGGCTGTCACGTTTTATACCATGGATCAAAGCACCTATCAAATGAGCCATATACCCACCATGAAGCTCGACGCGCATACGGATTGGATTCAGACCATGCAGGCTAATAACCTGCGCGTGTTTGCCGCCGCCGTTTCGCCTTACACCAGCAGCACGCAGACGGTGACCGTACTGCCTGTGATCTATTTGCTGAGCAATTCGCTGGGCACGCAAAATATTGGCTTTGTCCGGGTGGACTACAACCTGAAATCCTTATGGGACAGCGCGCTGCAGCAGTGCAGCAGCAATGCCTACTATGCGCTTTTCCAGGAGGATACGCTGCTGTGGGACAGCGGACCGCTGTTTTCGGGCGGCGGCACAGTTCTGGCCGACAGCGGCATGCTGAAAGACGGCGTACGCCGCGTTCGCGGCAACTCGGATACCTATGCGCTGTGCGAAACATCCAATGAAATATCCCGCCTGCGCGTTATCGCATATAACCGTCTGGAGCTTATCCGCACCCCCGTCATGCGCAGCATTTACCTGTATCTGTTGATTCTGGGCGTATTGCTGGCCTCGGGCCTTATTTTCAGCTGGTTCATCTCCCGGCAGATCGGCAATTCCATCAAGGAGCTGGCGTTTGCCATGGACAATGCCGAGCACGGGCAAAACCAGCTTCTTCCCGTTTCAAGCAACGCGCTGGTCGAAAGCGAGCTCGACCAGCTGAGAAGCAGTTACAATTCCATGATAGACCGCCTGGCACGCAGCGCAAAAAGTGAATACGAGGCCCGGGTCCAACAGAAAAACATTGCCATGCGCGTTTTGGAAAGCCAGATCAATCCGCACTTTTTGTATAACGCGCTCAACCTTATATCCTCCCTGGCGCAATTGACGCATCAGGACTCCATACGCAGCGTGGCAATCAGCCTGGCCTCCATTCTCCGCTATTCGATCAAAAGCGGCTCCATCGTTTCCCTGGAGGAAGAACTGAACGAGACGACGCATTATATCAACATTATGAAGATGCGCTTTCCCGATAGGATCGTTGTGCATACCCACGTTGACGCTTCACTGCTCCCCTGCCGCATACCCAAGCTTCTTTTGCAGCCCCTGCTGGAAAACGCCTGCAAATACGCCACCGATACCGCCGCGCTGATGGTTGTGCTGGAAATCAGCGTGCGCGGCGAAATGGATGACCTGGTGGTATGCGTGGCGGATAACGGCCCCGGCATCCCCGGCGAAAAGCTTGCGGAAATCCTTGAAAAGCTTGCCAGCTATAGCGTAAACGAAGCCAGTACAGACGACGGCGTCCGCTCCCTTGGCCTCGTCAACGTGCACGCGCGCGTGCGGGCGCACTTTGGCGAGCCGTACGGCATAACCATCGACAGCGTTGCGCAGGGCTGCAGCGTTTCCATCCGGCTGCCGAAGCTTACGAAGGACACAAACCCGGCGTGATCGCAGTTCCATTCAACCATAATGGCCCATTTTTATCAATAATGCGTAGCTGCCGGTGATCGATCCGTCAGCTTTATGTCATTGCTCTCTTTACTTGCTCAGATCATATATTTGCATTTGCTGTTCCTTGCCCATTGCCTTTTCCATGGAAAAGGCGATGGCAAGTATGCCGATAATGCTCAGCGCCAGTCGTGTGAGCGTAAAGGTGAAGCCCATATTGGCCGCCTCAAAGGTCAGCATGGGGATTTTCGCGGTGGACC
>JAEWNM010000243.1 GCA_023392755.1 Bacillota bacterium | reverse complement strand
TTGCCCAGGTGGATGCCTGGGGCTCCCAGGGCGAGCAGGTGAGCGCCGTGCAAAAAAAACTGAAGCAATGGGGTTATTTCGACGGATCGGTGACGGGATACTTCGGCCAGGAAACCTACAATGCCGTGGTCCTTTTCCAGCGCAAAAACGGACTGAAGGCGGACGGCGTGGTGGGCGCGTCCACGGCGGCGGCGCTGGGGATCACGCTTACCGGCGGCTCCGTTTCCGTGGGCAGCTTCAATGACAGCGAGGTGTATACCCTGGCCCGGCTCATCAACGGGGAGGCCCGTGGCGAGCCGTACATCGGGCAAGTAGCGGTAGGTGCGGTGGTCTTAAACCGTGTGAAGAGCCCTTCCTTTCCCAATACCATCAGCGGCGTGGTCTATCAGCCGGGCGCGTTTGACGCGGTATGGGACGGGCAGATCAATCTTACGCCCAGCCAGGACAGCATAAGGGCCGCCAGGGATGCCATGAACGGCTGGGACCCCACCGGCGGCGCGCTGTATTACTATAACCCCGCCACGGCTACCAGCAGATGGATTTGGACGCGGCAGATAACGCTGGCCATCGGCCGGCACAACTTTGCCGTATAGGGAGGAAAGCACATGCAAAAAAAGCACCACATGCTGCTGTATACCTTCCTTTCCCTGGCGCTGGTGGCGGCTGTCGGCACGGCGGTTTACCAGGGCCAGCGCGCCGCGCGGGTCAGCCGGGTGCTGGAGGATGTGTATTACAGCTCCGTGCTGGAAACCATCAGCCAGCTGCAGAGCATGGAAATCAAAATGAACAAGCTTTTGGTGTCGGGCACGCCGCAAACGGGGGTGGACCTTTTATCCGACATGAGCCGCCAGGCGTGGGAAGTGCAAAAAAACCTCACCATTTTGCCCCTGGCCCATGTGGCCATGGAGCCTACGGTTAAGTTTGCCGGGCAGGTGGGCGACTACAGCGATTCCCTGGTGCTCAAGGTGGCCGGCGGCGCGCCGCTTAACGATACGGACATCCAGCAATTGAGCCAGCTGCTGACCAACTGCGTGCTGCTTTCCGGCCAGCTTCAGGCAAGCCAGCAGCAGATGATTGCCCAAAGCATGCAATATTCATCGGAGGACCCCTTGTTCTACCAGGATACACAGGCCCAGGCCCGGCCCATGGAGCAGGTTGGGGATAAGGATAACGGCATCGATTACCCTACGCTGATCTATGACGGGGCGTTTTCCGACGCCAGGCATATGGGTGCTCCCCAGGGCTTGCCACAGGGGGAGATTACCAAGGAGCAGGCGCTGCAGATCGCCAAGGATTTCGTGGGCGCGGAGCGGGTGACGGGCGTTGGGGAAAGCGCGGCCATACAGGGCGCGATTCCCGCCTGGGGCGTTACGGTCACCATTCCGGACGATACGATTACCGTGGAGGTTACCCGGCAGGGCGGCAAGGTGCTGTGGATGATGCCCGAGCACGCTGAATTTGATCAGACGCTTACCGTGGACCAGTGCAAGGAAAAGGCAAAGGCGTTTCTTATCGCCAGGGGCTTTGGGGAAATGGCCGAGAGCTATTATCAGTTGTACAACGGCCTGGCGGTGATCAACTACGCCGCCGTGCAGGACGGCGTGCTTTTGTATCCCGACCTTGTAAAGGTGCAGGTGCGCATGGATACCGGGGATATTGTTGGCCTGGAAGCCAATAATTACTGGATGAACCATCGGCAGCGCGAGCTGGAAAAGCCGAAGCTTACCCAGGAGCAAGCGCGGGACATGGTCAGTAGCAGGCTGGAGATACTTCAAGCCCGGCTGTGCGTAATCCCCTTCCGCGGCACGGAAAAGCTGTGCTACGAGTTCACGGCCACCTGGGACGATTCCCAGTACCTGGTGTACATTGACGCGCTGACGGGCGATGAACGGGAAATACTGAAGGTGATTGAAAGCCAGACGGGGCCGCTGGCGGCATAACGCTTCGCGGAAATGGCAAGGCCATTTCCGCGATACGTTATTATGCACAGTCGGTGGCAGGGAGCTTGGCCGCGCGGGCTGTCCTATTGAACGAGGCCGCCACGGGTAAATCGCTATTTTTTCCTGTCTCCCCAGATGTTTACCGCCAGCCCCGCCAGCACAAGCAGGCCGCCTATCAGCGTTCCCGGGGAAAACTTGTTTGTCGCAAAGTAATCCAGCAGCAGGCCGGAAAACAGCTGGCCCACAAAGATCAGCAGCGTCATCTGCGTTGCGGGCAGGCGATGGGTGATTTTGTTGAGCATGTATACGCTCACAAGCCCCAAAACGCCGCCCAGATACATGGCGGGGGAGCCGCCGGGAACCGGGAATGCCGCCTTCACCACGGCACCCGTGAGTATAAAGGCGGCCAGGGAGCCCAACAGCCCCGTAATGTAATTCATCAGCGCGCTGAAGGGCGCGCCGGCGGCTTGGGCCAGCCTGGCGTTTAGCATACGGGCCAATACGATGGTGACGCCGCTGAACAGGGCGCCAAAGACTGCTATCACCACAGCAGCATCACCGCCACTCCCAGGGCAATCAGCACAAGGCTCAAAGCCTTTTCCCATTTGAATTTCGTTTTCACAAAGCCCCACAGGCCATACTTGTCAAAAACCATGCTGCACGCCAGTTGCGAAAGCAGCGTCAGCGAAAGCGTGGCCGTAACGCCAAGCACCGTAACACCAATATTGCTTGTGATCACCGTGAATATGCCAAGCACGCCCCCCAGGTACATGAAAAGGGGGGCGCGCCGCTTTTTGAACAGGTGCCCAAACGTAAGCGGCAGAATGCAAATAAGGCCCGCCACATGGATGAGCACCGTGGCGAAGGAATTGCCGTACGCCTGGCTGAGCTGTGCGTTGAACAGGTTCATAACCGAATACAAAAGGCCGACGACTGCGCCCAGCACCGCTGGCATGAAAGCACCTCCGTATATGCGATGGCGTTATATGACGCCCCTGAAGCCCTTGCCGATGATCTCGCCGGTGTTGGTGATCAATATGAAGCAGCGGGGGTCCACCTCCTTGGCATACTGGCGGAGGCGGACGGCCTGGGTGCGGTTCACAACGGTCAGGAGCACCGTGCGGTTTTCATGGGTGTAAGCCCCCTCCCCGTGAAGCACGGTGGCCCCCCTGTGCAGGTTGTCCACAATGAAACGCAATATGGGCTCTGGCGACGCGGTGATGATGTGGAAGCATTTGTTGGTTTTGATGTTTTCCAGTACAAGATCGACCAGCAAAGCCTTGACCAGAAGGCCCAGAATGGAGAACAGCCCAGTTTCCACACCGAATGCAAACAGCGCCGCCACGGTAATGATGAAATCCACCGCGAAAAGCGCGTTGCCTATGTTCAGGGAGGAATATTTCTTCAGCAGCATGGCGATGATGTCGGTGCCGCCGCTGCTGGCGCCTATATTGAAGAGTATGGCCGAGCCCACCGCGGGCAGCGCCACGGCGAAGATCAGCTCCAGCAGGGGCTGGGTGGTAAGGGGAGACGTAAGGGGCAGCACACGCTCCAGAACCCAGATCACGCTGGACAACAGCGTGCTGGCGTAGGCGGTGCGCAGGCCGAAGGAGCGGCCGAAAACAGCAAAGCCAAGGATCAGAAGCGCGGCGTTGATAAGAAAAACAAAGGAGCCCGCCGTAAGCCCCGGCACGTAATAGCCCAGTATGATGGAGATGCCGCTGACGCCGCCGGTGGAAAAGTGGTTGGGAAATTTGAAGAAATACACGCCCAGCGCAATGAACAGCGTGCCGATTGTCAAAAGAATATATTCATTGACC
>JAEWNM010000226.1 GCA_023392755.1 Bacillota bacterium | reverse complement strand
GCATACATACGCCCCGCACAAAGCTGGGGGAGTATATGGTCCAGTCGGTAAAGGAAGCTATGGAAGGCATGGATGCGCTTTTGACGCTGGTGGACGTTACGGCGGTTGGCCCCCAGGACAGAAGCATCGTCGCCTCCATGGGCGAAAAAAAAGTGCCCAAGGTGCTGGTGCTCAATAAAATCGACCTGGTTCCCAAGGAAAATCTGCTGGCGGTTATTGCTTCCTTCGCCCAGGCCGGGTATGACGCCATCATGCCCATCAGTGCTAAAACCCGCGATGGGTTGGAGGAGCTTACAAAGCTGTTGGTGGGTTATCTTCCGGCCGGCCCCAAATACTTCCCCGACGATATGATGACCGACCAGCCTGAACGTCTGATCTGCGGCGAGCTTATCAGGGAAAAGGCGCTGATGTACCTGAAGGAAGAGGTCCCCCACGGCGTCGGCGTGGAGATGATGGCCATGAACAAGCTCAACGACAACTTCATGGAGATTCATGCCACCATCTATTGCGAGCGGGACGCGCACAAGGGCATCATCATCGGCAAGCATGGTGCCATGCTTCAGCGAATCGGCCAGGAAGCGCGCCTGGATATAGAAAAGCTGCTGGGCATGCATGTGAACCTTAAATTATGGGTGAAGGTAAGGCCGGGCTGGCGCAACAGGATGGATGATCTGCGCACGCTTGGCTACGAATAGTCGGCTTTTGAGGCGAAGGGGAAGGAGCATGCTCTTCCCCTTTTTTTTGCCAAAAAACCCGAACAATCGATCGAAAAAACGCTGGCAATATTCGCCTTCGTATGATATAATCCAAAAAGTGCTAGAAACTATGGCGCGGGAGTGTTGTGCCCATGGATAGGATACGAAGGAACGAGCGGATGGCGGCCATGACGAAGATATTGTCCGCCTCACCCAATAAAATATTTACGCTGTCCCATTTTTGCGATTTGTTTGGGGCGGCGAAATCCACCATGAGCGAGGATATTGACATCCTCCGCTCGGTGGCCAAAAGCTTTGGCCTGGGGGAGTTGGATACGGTAACCGGCGCGGCGGGCGGCGTGCGCTACCGTCCCACCATGGACAAGGAGCAGGCTCTGAACTGCATACAGGAGCTATGCGGCCGGCTAAGCAGCCAGGAGCGGGTGCTGCCCGGCGGCTTTCTGTATTTTTCCGATATTCTGTCCATGCCCGATGTGGTGGGCAGGATGGGCATGATTCTGGCCGGCAGGTATTATGACGAGGAGCCGGATTTCGTGCTCACCATGGAGACAAAAGGCATCCCTGTTGCGCTGATGACGGCGCAGGCGCTGGGCGTGCCGCTGGTAATCGCAAGGCGCTCCAGCAAGGTGTACGAGGGCTCCGCCGTAAATATCAACTACGTGTCCGGTTCTTCCGGGCGGATTGAGACCATGTCGCTGTCCCGCCGTGCCGTGAAGGAAAACCAAAGGGCGCTGATCGTGGACGACTTTTTGAAGGGCGGCGGCACCGCCAAGGGCATGGTGGACCTGATGCATGAGTTCTCCGTCACGGTGGTGGGCATGGCATTTGTGATGGCGACAGCCAATCCCAAGAAGAAGCGCATCAGCGGGGAACGGTCGCTGATGATTCTGGAGGAGATGGCGGATGAGGAGATCGTAGCCCAGGTGCGTCCCGCCGATTGGCTGTACGAATAGCTTTGCGCCGATTGCGTACGATACTAATGAGGTGATTTTGCATGAAAGATATTCTGCCGCTTTTGCTGCTGCCCGATCTGGCGCAGGACGAGCCGGTTGGCACCGGTCCTGTTGCTCTTCAGCCCCTTATGGGAAAGCCGGTGTTCGGCCATGCCATGAGGGCGCTGGAGACGGCGGCCGGCACTTGCTTGATGGTGACGGGGCAGGGTGATTTGGATGCGGCCCGAAGCATATACACATGTGAAAGAAAGTTTGCATCCGGGTTTGCGCAGGCAGTATCCGCCTATACCGCACAAAAGTCCGTGGTTCTGGCGGTGCAGGGGGACATGCCCTGCCTTAAGCCGGAAACGCTGCAATTAATGCTGGCGGCGGTGGAAGAGGGCGCAAAGGCTTCCTTCCTGCAATGGCAGGGGGACGACCTGGAGCAGGAGCCCGGCCTGCGCATGGGCGCCACCGCCTACTGCTTTGATGCCCAGGCACTTATGAGCGTGCTCTCCGGCTGGAAGGATACGGAATGCACGCCGCTGGACGCGCTTTCGGCAATTTCCGAACAGGGCGCCGCCATTGCCCCTGTCAAAGCCCAAGGGGATGAGCTGATTTCCGTCCGCACACAGTTGGACTTTGCCAGTGCCTTTGCCTGCCTTATGGAAAGGATCAACCGTTGGCACATGTCCCGGGGTGTTACGCTGGTTGTGCCGGGGGCCACATACATCGATGCGGACGTGGTTATCGGCCCGGGCACCGTGATATATCCCGGCTGCCACCTTCAGCAGGGCAGCAAGATTGGCTCAAGGTGTACATTGCTGCCCAACTGCCGGCTGAACGCGGCAGTCCTGGCGGATGATGTGACGGTGGAAAGCAGCGTGCTTCTTCATTGCCAGATAGGTGCCGGAACGACGGTGGGCCCGTTCGCCTACGTAAGGCCCGACAGCGTGATTGGCGAAAAGTGCCGCATCGGCGATTTTGTGGAGATCAAGAACAGCCGCATCGGAAACGGCACCAAAGTATCGCATCTGACGTATGTGGGCGACGGCGATCTGGGCAAAAATATCAATCTGGGCTGCGGCGTTGTGTTCACCAATTACGACGGCAAGCACAAGCACCGTACAACGGTAGAGGATGATGCGTTCATCGGCTGCAATGTGAACCTGGTTCCGCCCGTTAAGGTGGGCAGGGAAGCCTATGTGGCCGCCGGCTCCACCGTTACCGAGGATGTGCCTGATGGGGCGCTGTACGTGGCCCGCGCCAGGGGAACCATCAAGGCGGGCTGGGTGGAAAAACGAAAGGAAACCGGAAAGCTTTAATCAAACGGAAGAGAACCGCATATGTCGGGAAAACGGCGCTTTGCGCTGTTTTCTCGAAACGGCGTTTTTGGAGGATCGCATATCATGTTCCTAATCGTGGGGCTGGGGAACCCGGGCTCAAAGTACGAGCATACCCGCCATAATGTGGGGTTTGACGTTTTGGAAATAATCAGCCAGAAGCTAAGCCTGCCCATCAGCCGTTCAAAATGCCAGGCCCTGGTGGGGGAAGGCGTGTACGAGGGCCGGCGCATCGCATTGTGCCGCCCTCAGACGTATATGAACCTGAGCGGCACAAGCGTGCAGGCGCTGCTTCACTGGTACAAGGTGATGCCGGAGAATATGCTGGTGATCTATGACGATGTGGACCTGCTCCCCGGCAAGCTACGGGTAAGGCCCTCCGGCGGCCCCGGTACCCATAACGGCATGCGCTCCATTGTGGGTGAGATTGGCAGCGAGGCTTTTCCACGCATCCGGGTGGGCATCGGCGATAAGCCGGAGGGATGGGAGCTGGCGGATTGGGTTCTGTCCCATTACGCCACAAAGGAAGAGCGGCAATTGGCATTTGACGCCTACACGGCGGCTGCCGATGCGGCCCTTTGCTATGTAAAGGAAGGCGTCGAGGCCGCCATGCGCAGGTACAATGGAAAATAGCGGCGGATCAGCAAGGCGCGAATCCGAAAAAAGGATGTATCATTTTCCCGGAAATAGTTACGAGAGGCAGTAAAAAGATGCGGCAGGCTTTGTTCTCCGTGCTCAAGGGGAGCGACTCTTTCCAAAAACTTGCGGACAGCGTAAAAAAAGAGCAGATTGTTTCCGTGTACGGCCTTTCGGAGGGGCAGCGGGCGTATCTTGCCGCGGCCCTTCACTTTTCAACCGGCCGGCAGGTGCTGCTGATATCAAACAACGAGCTGGCCGCCAACCGGGCGGCGGAGGATGTGTCCCAGCTGCTGGACGGCCGCTGCGCGGCGCTGCCTGCCCAGGAGCTGGAGTTTGGCCGCGGCGCGTCCAGCCATGAAAGCGCCTGGCGCAGGCTCGATACGCTGCACCGCGTTTTGCAGGGGGAGGTGGCGGTGCTTTGCGCCTCCGGCGAGGCGCTGATGAACCGCCACATGGCCCCGGATGTCTTCCGCCGTGCCACCATCCGCCTTGTGCCTGGCGCGCGCTTTGATCCCCGTGCCCTGATCGAAAGGCTTGTAAAGACCGGATATGAGCTCGTGAGCATGGTGGAGGGCAAGGGGCAGTGCGCCTTGCGCGGCGCCATTGTGGACGTGTATCCGCCCAGTGAGCCCAGTGCGCTGCGCATGGAGTTTTTCGACGATGAGGTGGACTCCATCCGCACCTTCGACTGCATCACCCAGCGCAGCATGCTCAAGCTGAAGGAAGCCGTTTTGCCGCCGGCAGCCGAGGTGCTGGTCGATGGCATCGACTGCGTGGAGGCGGCGGCGCGGATGCGGGCCAGCCTTACGCAGCGGGCCGGCGCGGAGGAGGCGCCCCGGCTGTTGAGCCAGCTTCCGCCATTGCCGGAGGACGATGAGGAGGAGCTTCCCTCTTTCTTTGAAGACAGCGCGCCGGAGCAAAAAACGGCGGCTGTTAAGCCGGGAACGGCGCTGGAGCGGCTTGCGGCCCAAAGCCATGACGATGCGGACAGACTGGAGGGCGGCTACCCCTTCCGCCGGATGCAGAACTGGGTTCATGTATTGTGCCAGGATACGGTATCCCTTATATCCTGGCTGCCGGGGGCAATCATACTCATTGATCAGCCTGACCAGTTTCAGGACCGTATCAAGGGCCGCACGCTCCATTTTCAAGAGGATTTCAAAACCGCCCTGGAGCGGGGCGAGGCTGTGGGGGCCCAGGCGGATTTGCTGTTTGATTACGGTGATGTACTGCATCATATGCAGGGCCGTACCGTTGTCACGCTGTCCGACTTCTTGCGGGGCATGGGCTCCTTCAAGCCGGACGAGCTGATCGAAATGGAAGGTGTCAGTGCCCATGCCTACCAGTCCAACATCCGCGACCTTTCAGAAGATTGCTTGAAATGGAAGGCGGAGGGGTACTGCATAGCGTTGCTTACGGGCGGCACGGCCCGGGGCAAACGCCTGGAAAAAGCACTTTCGGAGATGGGTGTCCAGGCGCTGTTCACCGAGACGCTGGATAACAACCTTATCATTGGGGAAGTGCTGCTTCTTCCGCTCACCCTTTCAAAGGGTTTTGTCTGGCACCAGTTGAAGCTGGCCGTTGTCTCAGACAGCGACATATACGGTGCCGGCTACCGCAAGGCACGCACACGCCGCAATACCGGCGAGCGCATCGCAGCCTTCACCGACCTTAACGCAGGCGACTATGTGGTG
>JAEWNM010000166.1 GCA_023392755.1 Bacillota bacterium | reverse complement strand
ACATAACCCTCTACTTCCTCCGGCGGTTTGGTGCCATAGGGGGCATGGGCCGTATCGCCATAATACAAAAAATCCTCTCCGGGCAAAAATACGCGGGCGGTCCGCAATACGCTGATACCACCCACGCCGCTGTCAAACATCCCCACAGGTCCCTGGGACAAAGCCATGTTTTTCTTCCTCCACATGCTCCTTTCCCGATATTATAGACCCAACGTATGGCTCGTGCAAGCCCTATTGCTCCGGCGGTGAAACGCTCAGCGCGGCGCCTATGGCATCCGCAAGATACGGAATACTGGCCAGCGCCTCCTCCAGCGTGTTTTTATTGTTCCCCACCTCTACAAGAATACAGCAGGGGGCAATGTGCTGGTTAAACCGGCCTGTCTTCAGCCTTACCGGACGGCACAGGTCCGGAATCTGTTCATTGAGGGAATCGGTGACAGCCTGTGCGATGACCAGGTTTTTCTCCCATTCCGGCCTGATTTCATACGACTGCCCCATTCCACGCCCGATGAGCATCATGATCCTTGCAATCTTCAGATCGCCCACCTGAACGGTGTTTTGGTTGGCCATGCTGGATGAATACGCGTCCCTGTGCAGATCAATATACAGGTTGTACTTTTCACCGCGGCTCACGGAATCTTCCAGCATTTTCAAGGATCGGGTATACGATGTATCAAGCACGGGCGGCTCATAGGCCGTAGTATCATGCACGACATCATAGCCTGCCGCAGTCAACAGCCTGGTCAATTCATCCCCCACACGTACCACATTGTGCTGGTTGTCTTTGGTGCGCCATTGCTGAGTGGGCTCATAGGTGTTTTCAGGCGTAGATTCATAAGCTTCATAGGTGTGGGTGTGATAGATGAGAATACGCTTTCCGCCGCCTGCGCCCAAGAGCCCCGGCCCTCTGACAACCTCGATACGGAACTCACCGGGTTGCGGCGTGGGAGGAACTGACGGAACCGGCGTCAGGGAGGGCAGAGGCGTGTCGGATAACAAAGGCGTGTTGGAAGGCAGCGTGATAATTGAGGGGGAAGATGTCGCGGCGGCGAACAGATTGATTTGAGCGGTCAATGAGGAAGGTACGGGCGTGGCATCAGGCGTTGCCGTCGCAGTCGGCATTGCGTCAAGGGGTGCAAAGGCTTCCACAGCGCCCTTGGCCGGAGGCCATAAGCCGGCAATCGCGAACCCGAGCGCCAGGCCCAAAACAAAGACCGCCAAAAACAGGGAAAGCGCCAGGCACATTGCCTGGGTACGCGAATAAAACCGTATGCGCATGCATGTTCACCTCATCTGTTGTAGGATACTCATGCTTATGCGCAGACAAGCCCCTTAATGCATCAAAATGGGAATCTCATCCCCGGACAGTTTAGGCTGCAAAGCCATATTGATGCCAAGCGAAAGCACTTCGGCCAGGTTTCCAACCAGTTCATCCACCTCACGGGGTGTCACAACCATTTCCCCCAGGGAATGAGCGTATATTTTATCGGTCAGCGCATCCACCGCGTCCATATGGTCGGAGGACGGCATCTGCAGGTCGTGCAGCAGAATCGACAGCGCATCCTTGGCGATGGTGGCGGCGTACACCACCATGGGCACACCGATGGCAATCACAGGCACGCCAAGGGTGCCGGAGGTCAGACCCAGCCGGTGGTTGCCCACACCGCTGCCGGGGCTGATACCCGTATCGGTAATCTGCACGGTGGTGCATATGCGGGCTGTTTCCATGGCAGCCAATGCGTCGATGGCAATCACCGCCGCCGGGTGTACATGGTCCACAATGCCGCGAACCATTTCCGCCGTTTCCATGCCGGTAACGCCCAAAACCCCCGGCGCCACGGCGCAAACGCTGCGCAGCCGCCCTTTCAGGTCCTCCGGCACGGTTTGGCGCAAATGGCGTGTCACCAGTGTGTTTTCCACCACCCGCGAGCCCAGCGCATCAGCCGTCACACGGCGGTTGCCAAGGCCGATGACCAATATCTCCCCGGCTTCCGGCAGCATACCGTTCAGAGCATCGCTCAAAAGCTCCGCCACACGCCTTCTTATATCCGCGCCGCATTTAGGCAGCATGTCGCAGCAGATGGTCACGAATGTGCCGCATTGCTTGTTCAGGCTTATGGCGGCTTCCTCGGTATCGATGGTAACGGTGGTCCGGGAGATATCTCCTTCCTCCCAGTTATCAACGCGGATGCCGTTTCTGTCGCCGGTATAGCATCCGGCACTTTCCATGGCCAGGTCCGTACGAACGCCGCGCATGCCGATCCCTCCGTTCCTTTCCAAATCAGCATGCGCGGCGCCTTGTTCCATTATTCATGGTTTGGGAAAAACTCAGCCTTCGTACCTGAGCGCTTCTATCGGCCGCAGCTTGGATGCCTTGTTGGCGGGGTACAGACCAAACACCACGCCGATGAAAACGGAAAATCCAATGGCGATTGCGGAGACCATCGGCGATACGGTCAGCGTCATATTCAGCACGGGGGCCAGGAAGAAGCAGGCCGCCGTTGCAATGGAAAGCCCCAGAATCCCGCCCATCAGGCTAACCACCAGCGCTTCAATCAGAAATTGTGTCAGAATATTGCCTCTTGCCGCGCCAATGGCTTTGCGTATGCCTATTTCCCGCGTGCGTTCCGAAACAGATACCAGCATGATGTTCATGATGCCGATACCGCCAACCAGCAGGGAGATGGCCGCTATGCCGCCAAGCATCAGCGTCAGTGTCGCGGTGGTTTCACTCAATGTGGAAAGCATTTCCGTCTGGTTGTAAACGCTGTATTGGCTGGTGGTGGAAAACACGGTTTTCAGGTATGATGTCACAGACTCCTGCGCCGTGGAAACTTCCGTGGAGGAAGTGGCGGATACATAAAAGTTGGTAATTCCCCGCTGGGAAAAAAGCCGCTCCGCCAGCGTAAAGGGGATAATTATCTGGTTGTCCCCGGATCCCGCAATCGTCGTGCCCATTTCTTCCAGCACACCGACGATTGTAAAGGTATATCCATTGAGTGAGAAGGTCTCTCCCACCGCATCCACGGTGCCGAACATTTCCGTTGCAGCCTCTGTGCCTATGACCGCCACAAAGCTGCGGTTGTCGATATCCGGCTCCCGCAAAAAGCGGCCTAGCTGCACGTTGTAGTTGCGTATCTGCTCATATCCTGGCGTGGTGCCCTGTATGGTCCCGTCGTCATAGGTATTGACGCCGGCCTTCACCGTACCGGAAACGTTCACTGTAGGGGCCACGTAGGCGATGCCGGCGGCTTTTGACAGGTTTTGCAGATCATCAAGGGTTATGGGGTTGCGCCACCTGGCCCTGATGTTTACGCTGATCAGGTTCGTGCCCATGCTTTCAATGCGGCTGACAACGGCGGCGTTGGCACCCTGGGCGATGGCAACCAGCACAACGATGGCTACAACGCCGATGACCACGCCCAGTATGGTCAAAAAAGAGCGCATTTTGTTGCCGCTTATGGATTTCAGCGCCATTTTAAGCGACTGGTATATCATCAGGCGTTCCCTCCTCCCATACGTGTCCATCCTCAATGTGTATGATCCGCTGCGCCCTTGCGGCGATGCCCGGATCGTGGGTAATCACCACGATGGTGTTCCCCTCTTCATTAAGCTTCGCAAAAAGCTCCATGATTTCCTGGCCCGTTTTCTTGTCCAGGTTCCCTGTAGGTTCGTCAGCCAGTATCAGGGAAGGGCTCGCCGCCAGCGCCCTGGCGATGGCCGCCCGCTGCTGCTGGCCGCCTGATAATTGCGTTGGCCGGTGCTTCAAGCGGTCTTTTAGGCCTACCTGCGTGAGCGCCGTTACCGCCCGCTTTTTGCGTTCGGATGCGCGTATATTCTGGTAGATCAGGGGCAATTCCACGTTTTCAAGCGCCGTCAGCTTGGACAGGAGGTTGAACCCCTGAAAGATGAAGCCGATATGGGTGTTGCGCAGCTTTGCCAGCTGCCGCTGGTTGTATTTTTCTATGGGCTTCCCGTTCATGGAGTAGGAGCCCGAATCCGCAACATCCAGACAGCCAATGATATTCATAAGTGTGGATTTACCACTGCCGGAAGGGCCAATAATGGCCACATATTCCCCTTTTTCAATATGAAGGGAGACATCCGCCAGCGCGTAGATTTCTTCGCCGCCCATTTTGTATTGTTTGACGATGTGCTCCATATGGATCATGGCTTCACCCTCCTAGCTGCCGGACTACTGGCCGCCCCCGTTGGTGTTTCTTGTTCCCCCGCCGTTTCGCTGACCGCCACCGGGGAAGTTGTTTTCCATGTTGCCGGGAAATGTACGGGTCTGCCCGTTTTCCCCGGCGGGCATCTGCGGCATTCCTTCCATGCCCATGAACATCATTCCGCTCTGTGAATCGGATGCGGCGCTTCGTGTGACCAACACATAATCACCGGCATTCAAGCCCGACTTGACCTCCGCGTACGTCTCGCTGGAAAGCCCGGTTTCCACAAACGTCCTGATGCCCGGTGTCCGCGACGCTTCGCCGGCCGACGCATCATACACCCACACATACTGCCCATCCCTTGACGTATTCAGCGCCGCAATAGGCACCAGTACAACACCCAGCGCCTCTCCCACCTGAATGGTGGCCGTGCCGTTCATGCCGATTTTCAGCTGATCGTCGCCCTTGACGTCCAATGTAACGCTGTACGTTGTAACGCCGCTGGAGCTTGTGCCGATTTGGGATATGTAGGAAACGGAGGCTTCATATG
>JAEWNM010000131.1 GCA_023392755.1 Bacillota bacterium | reverse complement strand
GTATTTCCTGATTGGGCGTAACGACTTCGGAGGGGTGCTTGATGCGGCCCCAGCTCAGGTCCGTCACGTGGATCAAGCCGTCCACACCGCCCACGTCCACAAACGCGCCAAAATCGGTGAGCCTGCGTACGATGCCGCTGACGACCTCGCCCTCGGTAAGCTTATCCCACGCTTCCTTTTTCTTGGAGGCGCTTTCCTCCTGGAGGAAAGCCTTGCGGCTGGCCACGATACGCTTCTTTTGCTTGTCCACTTCGATGATTTTCAGCTTGATGGGCTTGCCCACAAACTCGGAAATCTTCTCTACATACCGCTGGGAAAGCTGGGAAGCCGGCACAAAGGTGCGGATGCCCTCCACCTCGGCAATCAGGCCGCCCTTGACGGCCTCCTTGCCAACGCCTTCGACATACTCGCCCGCGTCAAACTTGACCATCAGCGCGTCCCAGGACTTGCGGTTGACGATGTTGCGCTGGGAAAGCACCACATTGCCCTCGCCGTCGTTGACCTTGACCACTTCCACTTCAATCTCCTGGCCAAGCTCAATCCCCTCGGCCGTCAGATCTGAGCGTTTGATCAGGCCGTCAGACTTATACCCGATGTTGACGCATATCTCTTCATCGGTAATCTGTACGACAGTGCCGGTAACGGTCTGGCCGGGTTTGATTTTGACCAGAGTTGCCTCAATATCCGCCATGAAGCTGTTCTTGATTTCTTCTTCCGCGGGAAGCATCTGATCCTGTTGTTCCTTGTCGATCATGCGGGTGACAACCTCCTTAAGTGACCAATCCGGCGTAGACGCGCCAGCGGTTATTCCGATGAGATCAGTATGGATATCTGCAAAGCCCGGCGGAATATCCGCCGCACGCTCTACCAAAATGGTCCGCCCGCACAGCTCCCTGCAGGTTTCATAGAGCTTGCGTGTATTGGCGCTGCTTGAACCGCCCACAACGATCATGGCATCGGCCCGCGTGGCCAGTTCCCTGGCCTCTTCCTGCCGCCTTCTCGTCTCAGGGCAAATGGTGTCTTTCACCGCAATGCCCGGTATTCTCTCCCGCAAAAGCTCTGCCAGCCGCTCCCATTTTTCAGGCGGGAAGGTGGTCTGCACCACCGCCAAAGCTTCTGTAAGGGGCGGCAAGCCTTCGATTTCAGCTTCCTCCCGCAGTATGTATACGGGCCCCCGGCACCAGCCTGCCGTACCCTGCACTTCGGGATGGTCCCGCTGCCCCACCAAAACAACCGGCTTTCCTTCGGCAGAATACTCCGCAACGATCTGATGGAGCTTCTCCACAAAAGGGCAGGTGCAGTCCATCACGGGTACGGCCATATCATCCAGCGCCTTGAGCACCTGAGGGGTAACGCCGTGGCTTCGGACAAGAACCGTGCGCCCGCCGATATTTTCCAGCGTATCCACCGCCGGGGCGCCTTTTTCCCTAAGCAGCTTGACAACCTGAGGATTATGGGTCAGCTCGCCCAGTGTACACAGGGCCTTCCCTTCATCCGCCGCCCGAAGGGCTGTTGTCACCGCCCGTTGAACCCCCATGCAGAACCCTGCGTGGGCCGTGATTTCCAGCGGCATAGCCTTTCCTTTCCGCAAAAAAACACTAATATAATGAAATTCGTTACAGGAAGCCTTTTTCCTGCTTCAATGCAAATTTTTTTTTTGCCCTTCCGTCTTTGAAGGCGCTAGGCTTCGGCCTGCTCGGCAAGCTGCGCATACAAGGCAGCAATTCTTGCCAAAAGCGCGTCGCTGGCTTCCCGTCCCACGCCCAACTCCCGCAAGTCATCCAGCGGTATGGGTGCCGCGGCATAGCAATGAACACGGCGGAAAGGGCGCAGTTTTCCGTGAATGTACATAGGTACCATAGGCACGGTACTGCGCAGCGCCAATAGCGCGACGCCGGATTCCAGTTCGGTCATGTTCCCTTTTTTGTACCTTGTCCCTTCCGGAAAAATGCCCAGCACCCGTCCTGCGCGCAACGCCTGGGTACATGCGCGCATGGCTGCCATATCAAAATTATGGCGGTCAACAGGTATTGCGTGAAGGGAGCGCAAAAGCCAGCCGGAAAAATGCCCCTGCATCGTTTCCTTCTTGGCCAGAAAGGCGATCTCCTCCGTTTTTACCGCATGCGCCACGCAGATGGGGTCAAGTCCGCTCAAATGGTTGGCAATAAGAATGTAGGGGCCGCTGAGCGCAAGGTGCTCCGTATGGTGGAGCGTGACCGGGTACACCGTATGGAATAATACCCATGCCAGCGCCCGGGCCAGCCCGTACAGAAATGTTTTTTTAGCTGTCACCCCTGTTTCAGGGCTGTTCTGCCGTTTGTCCATAGCGCGCCTCCACAATGGCCAAAATCCGGTCCACCACCTGATCCATGTCCAAGTGCGTGCTGTCTAAAAGCACGGCATCCTCCGCCGGCCGCAGGGGATCAATAGGCCTGGTTGTATCCTGCAGATCGCGTCTGTGAAGGTCTTTGAGCACCTCCTCATACGTGTCCTTTACACCGGCCGCCTGCAGTTCCAGGTAACGCCGCCTGGCGCGTTCCTCCGGCGTGGCGGTGAGGAATATCTTCACGCCGGCGTCAGGCAGCACATTGGTGCCGATATCACGGCCATCCACAACCATCGATGTATCCTTGGCCAGGGCGCGCTGCAGGCCTACCATATGACGGCGGACCGCACCCCAGCGCGACACGGTGGAAGCGGCCATACCCACCTCGGGCGTGCGTATCAGATGGCTCACATCCGACCCGTCCACCAGCGTCTGCTGCCTTCCGTTTCTGTACAGCACCTCAATGGTCAACTGTCCGCACAAATCTTCCAGCGCCTTTTCATCCTCAGGCGAAAGGTTCCGCATAAGCGCCGTATACCCTACCGCCCGGTACATGGCGCCCGTATCCAGGTGCAGTATGTTCAGCCGCCGGGCCACCTCCCGGGCGATAGAGGATTTTCCCGCGCCCACAGGCCCGTCAATGGCAATGTTCAATGGCATTGTATTCTCTCCTGCCCGTATTATATGGCCCGGTGGCCCATGCCAACGCATACCTCGTTCAAATGCACCAGGCCCACGCCAAAGAATACGGCGACCGCCACATGCTCGCCCCACCTGGCAATGCCTATTTTGCCGCCCACCGAAAATCCCAGCGCCTTGGTTGTCACCTGGGCTATGGCTTCCCTGGCGGCCCCTGCCACAGCGCCTTCCTCGTGGTGCGTTTCGTTAATGACCTTCTCCCGCTTGGCGGCAATGACCGCCCGCTCCACAATGCGCATCACAGACGCGACAAACTCCCCGCCGTAATCCACCGCCGCAGTAAGCACACCGTCGGCGGCCATCTGCCCGCGCAGCATGTTTTCTTCCTCCCGGCTGCGGGAAAGGCTCAGCAAAATCGCCGCGCGGGCCACTTCCCGGCTGCCTATTTCCAAATCCTGCACGTGTAACACCTTCTTCAACTGACGTCTATTTCCATCTGCCTGTCCATTATACTAGAACCCCTTTCTTCGAACAAGTGGTTTTCTCCTTATAAACACCACGTTCGTCATAATTTGGAACGCTGCTGCAAACAATACCGTCATGCTGTGGAAGGAGCGAATGATATGGCGTTGCAGGCAATCATCATGGCAGGCGGGGAGGGCGTCCGCCTGCGCCCTTTGACTCTGGACAAGCCAAAGCCGCTGGTTCCGGTGCTTGGCGAGCCGGTGATGGGATATTCTTTGAGACTGCTTAAGCGCCACGGGCTTTTGGATGTGGCGGCGACGGTGCTCTACCTTCCGCATGCGATCAGGGAAGCCTTTGGCAAAGGGGAAAAATACGGTGTGCGCCTGCATTATCTGGAGGAGGCGCAGCCCATGGGCACCGCCGGCAGCGTTCGCCTCGCCAGGGGCATGGTAACGGATACATTTGTAATACTCTCCGGGGATGGGCTTACGGATTGCGACCTTCAAGAGGCCATCGCTTTCCACAAATCCCGCAGGGCACAGGCCACCCTGGTGTTAAAATCGGTGCCGGTCCCGCTAAGCTACGGCGTGGTGATTACGGACGACACGGGCCGGGTGCAGCGCTTTGTGGAAAAGCCCGACTGGTCCGGCGTATTCAGCGACCAAGTAAACACCGGCATATATATTCTGGAAAAGGAAGTGCTTGACCTGATTCCGGAGGATCACCCCTACGATTTTGGCAAGGACCTTTTCCCCCGGATGGTGCGGGAGGGCATGCATGTCTACGGTTACCCCATGAAAGGCTATTGGTGCGATATCGGCGACCAGGGGGCGTATTTGCAGGCCCAGCTCGACGTTTTACGGGGAGAGGTTGACTTTCAAACGCCGGGGCGCCCGTCGGGCCATGCCATCATGGAAGGAACCTGTACATTGGAGCAGGATGTTTTGCTGGAAGGCTTCTGCTATATAGGAGAAGGCGCGGTTATCAAGCAGGGCGCCGTTTTATCCGAAGGGGCAATCCTGGGCCCCGGGGTGATCGTGGAGGAAGGCGCGCATATAAAAAAATCCTGCCTGTGGGAATTTAGCCGCGTAGGCCGCTGCGCCCGGGTGGAAGGCGCGGTTCTATGCCGGGAGGCGCAGGTGCGCCCCGGCGGAAGAATGATGGAAGGAAGCGCGCTGGGCGCCGGCGCGGTTCTGGGCTCCCATGCCAGGCTTAACTCCGGGACAAAGGTCTGGCCGCAAAAGGAAGTGGGCAGTGAAGTCATCGTTACCGAAAATGTGGTTTGGGGCGATTTGAAGCGGCTGCATCTGAATGAAAGCGGAGCCGTCACGCTGGATTCGCCGGCGCGGGCGGATCAGCTGGCCGCCGCTGCCATTTCCGGTCTGAAGGCCGCCTCCGTGGCGCTTTGCTTCCGTGGAGACGGCGAGGCGCTCTATACGCTGCTGGCGGGCTCGTTCGCCGCCAGGGGCGCGCATACGCTGCTGCTGGGGGATGGATACCTGCCTATCCTTTCCATGGCCGTCCGGCTCTTTCAGCTCCCGCTTGGTGTAATGGTGGACGGCCAGCAGGCAACGCTCCTTGTCGGCAGCGGCCTGATACCTGAAAAGAGCCAGATTCAGGCGGTGGAAAACGCCGCTTTGCGGCAGGAGTACCCGCCGGCTTTTTCGCAAACGGCATCCCTGACGCCGGCTGGCGGTGTAAAGGAGCTTTATCTGGCAAACATCACAAAGGGGATCGATCAGAAGGTTTTGGAAAAAAGCGGCCTGCAGGTGGCCGTATTCTGCGATGACGGTTCCCTGCTTGCCCTTGCCTTGCGGGCACTGAACATCGCCGGTTTAAAAAAAGCAAGGGGGCAGCCCACAAGCGAAAGAAAGCTGCATCCTTTTGAAACGGGCTTTTTGCTGGAGCCAGACGGCACCGCCTCCTATGTGATGGATGAAGCCATCCTGCCTGATGAAACCAGCCAGCAGATGCTGGTATGGCATTTGGCCGCCCAGGAAGGCAGCCTGCCGCTGTTTGCGTACCCGGATACCCCCCGTGCGGTGGAGGAACTGGGGCCAGTGCGTTGGAAACGGGATACTTCCGCCCTAAGCAAGGAAGAGCAAGCGTCTTATCTGCGCCAGTACGACCTTATGCACGACGGGCTCGTGAAGATGCTGGCCCTCCTGGCCCCGCTTGCGGAGCGCAGCCTTAAAAGCATGCTGGACCGCCTGCCCAGAACCCACCGTGTGAACAGGAACGTGCCCTGCCCCACCGGGGAAAAAGGGCGCATACTGCGGTTGCTGTGCGAAACCGCCAAGGAGAAGGAACTGGGGGAAGGCCTTCGCATACGCCACGGCGGCGGTTCCGTATGGCTGTCCCCTTTACAGGACAGCGATGCCTTCCGCGTACAGACCGAGTCCTTTGACGCCGAATTCGCCGGCGAGCTTTGCACGCATTATGCCGGCCGGATTGCGAAATTGGCCATGAAGAATGCCGGAAAGGGAAAAGATGGCATGGCTCCAGATGCGCAATGACCCTTGACACAGGTTTGGATTCCGGCATATAATAATTGCAGCAGCATGCTCCTGAGGTGTGCGCCAGCGCTTTGTTTTTACCCACATCTCCACAATCGGAGCCCGGGTTCCTGCGTGGATGCCACGCCCCCGTTATCAAAAAACGCCAGGGGACGGCAGAAATGCAAGATAGGGCACCAGCCTGCTTTAGAAGCGGGTGAGAAAACTCGGCGCAGCGGCACTTTGGGGCACTGCATAATCGGCCCTGGGGGCATCCCATCAAACGGCCTGACATCCGCCATGCTTGCGCAGGCGGTTTTTTTGTTGGAGCGTTCAGGCACATGGATTATCGCAATATGCACATTATTGCATACATACTTTTCATTACGTCATAAAGCTCATTGTGTGAGACATGGCGTTCCGCTATGCATTTTCCGCCGGATATGGTATAATTCCCCCATCCGTTTATTGGGAGGGGTCCATGGGCGCATCCGTCATCCGGTTCATCTGCTGCCTGGCGCTTTTGCTGCTTATGCGTCCCGCGCTAGCAGAGCATGTTTCCTTTCCTGACAGCCTTGTGCCCCCCGCCTTCGATTCGGATTACCTTGTCATCGGCGAGGAGCTGCCGCCCGCTGTGGTTACAGTGACGCTGGCCGGTGATTGTACCCTTGGCAGCACGGAATCAGCCGGGAAAAAAGCGGACAGCTTCATAAAAACGGTCCAAAAAAAAGATATTGCTTATCCCTTTTCAGGGCTGCTGCCCCTGTTTTCGCAGGATGATATCACACTGGTCAATCTGGAGGGCGTTCTTTCCGACAGCAGCAGGGGTGAAAACACCGAAAAGGAGTTTGCATTCCGCGGCCCCGCTTCTTTTGCGCAAATGCTGCCGCTGGGCAGTGTGGAAGCCGTTAACCTTTCCAACAACCACTTCGATGATTACGGAAAGGCGGGCCGTGACGCAACCCTTTTTGCACTTGACGGGCAGGGGGTCGCCTATGCCGGAAACGAGTGGCTATGCGTTTACCGCATTGGCCGGGGCAAGGTTGGCCTGGCGGGCATCCGGGGCAGCCTGACGG
>JAEWNM010000329.1 GCA_023392755.1 Bacillota bacterium | reverse complement strand
TACAGGAAAATGTATGAAAAAGTCAACCGTTTTTGTATGCAACAGACGGATAAAAGCATAAGCCGATACAGGCCGTACGGTGCCAAAGAGTAACCCTTCCGGGGCCGGGCATATGCTTTGTGAATGTTTTCTTACAGGATTTGTTTCATATTGGTCAATTTCTATTGATTTTTACGCAATGAAAAAGTAGAATATATGAAAACGGAAATAAATGAACGGCTCGGAGAGGATGGAAGCCCATGGCGAAGCGGATCTTGCTGGTGGATGATGAACCCCTCATTCTCAAGGGATTACGCTATACCCTGGAGCAGGAGGGTTATGAAACAGATTCGGCCGCCGATGGAGAAGAGGCGATTTCGAAATTCTTCTCCGGCGATTTTGATCTGGTGCTGCTGGATGTAATGCTGCCCCGGCTGGACGGCATTGCCGTATGCCAGCGCATCCGGGAGTATTCCAGCGTTCCCATCATCATGCTTACCGCCAAGGGTGAGGATATGGACAAGATCCTCGGCCTGGAATACGGTGCCGACGATTATATGACAAAGCCCTTCAATATTTTGGAGGTGAAGGCCAGGATCAAAACGATTCTGCGCCGGGCCAGCCATGCCACGGGAGCGGAGGAAAAAAAGGTGATCCGTGTCCGGGATATGGAGGTCAACGTTGTGAACCGCACCGTCACCCTGGGCGGGAAGGAGGTCAAGCTCACCGCCAAGGAGTTTGATCTGTTGCAGCTTTTTATCAATAACCGGGGCAAGGTGTTCAGCCGGGAAGCAATGTTGGAAACGGTTTGGAAGTATGACTATACGGGGGATGCCCGTACGGTGGATGTACATATCCGGCGCCTGAGGGAGAAAATAGAGAGAAACACGGCACAGCCCGAGTTCATTTTCACCAAATGGGGAGTTGGCTATTATTTCACCGACAAGGATTAACCCATTTACCAGCATTCGCTGGAGAATACTGCTCGCCTTCCTGCTGATCGTCGGAGGTTCCTTCTACGTGATGGCAACCTCGCTGACCAGTCTGGTTGGCGATTATCTTTTTGAGCAGCGAATAAGGTCTGACAGGATCAGCGTCGAGAAGCTGGCGGGCCAGCTGGAACCGCTTTTTCGCACCGCCCAGGCCTCGGCGCTCACAGAGCGGCTGAAGGAGGCCGGCGGCGAACTTGGCGGACGGCTGCTGGTATTGGATACGGACGGCAAGGTCCAGTTTGACAGCTTTTCTGAAATGAACGGCGTGCGTTTGCAATACCCTGAGGTGCTGGGCATACTGATGCAGGGAAAGACCGTGGATTACGGCCTGCACCGGCTTACAGGGTCAGGGGATGCGCAAAGCGGCACGCTGCTGTCTTTTTTGCGCCCGCTGAACACCAGCGTCGAATGGGTGGGCTACTGCACCGCGGCCTTGAGCACTGCCCAGGGTGTAATCGGGGTTTTGCTTTTTTCATCTCCGGTGCAAAGCATGATGCAGGGCCTGTATGAGCTGCAGGACCAGATGATCCTGTACTTCCTTGCCGTGGCCGGCGTTGTGCTGATCATTGCCCTGATTTTCTCCCGCGTGATCACCAAGCCCATCCTAACGCTCACCCGGGGCATACAGCGCATGGGCCGGGGCGATTTTTCCGCCAGGGTGGCGGTGAAAGGGTCTGGGGAATTAAAGCGGCTGGCGGAAACGTTCAACACCATGTCCGAGAAGCTGGAGGCGCTGGACAAAAGCCGAAACCAGTTCGTATCCAACGCCAGCCATGAATTGAAAACGCCCTTGGCCACCATGAAAATTTTGCTGGAAAGCCTTATTTACCAGCCGGAAATGGAAGAGGAACTCAGAACCGAATTCATGACCGACATCAACAAAGAGATTGACAGGCTGAGCCTGATTATCAGCGATTTGCTGACGCTTACGCAAATGGATACCAAGAGCATGAAGCTCAACCGGCAAAATATCCGCCTATCGGAGCTGGTGCGGGATACCGTGCACCGCCTGACGCCCATGGCCCAAAAGCGCCAACAGACCATACAGGCGGATATCCAGGATGAGGGCGAGATGTATGCCGACGGGCCGAAGCTTTCGCAGGTGGTGTACAACCTTACGGAGAACGCCGTCAAGTATACACAGCCCGGCGGCCACATCCAGGTGCGTGTTTTCAAGGCGGGGAAGGAAGTTACCGTCACCGTCAGCGATAACGGGCCGGGCATCCCCAAGGATGATCTGCCCCATATCTTCGACAGGTTCTATCGGGTGGACAAGGCCAGGTCCAGGGAAACGGGCGGAACAGGGCTCGGCCTTTCCATCGTGCGGCAGATCGTACTGCTCCACGGGGGCACCGTATCGGTAAAAAGCGAAGAGGGGCAGGGCGCCGCGTTTATCGTGGAACTGCCTGCCCATAGCGGTTAAGGCCGGGGGAGGAGCGTCATGATCAAACGTTTTATGATTTCCTTGTGGGCCGCCGCGCTGCTTTTGGTTACCGGCTGCGCGGCGATGCTGCCCGACCCCATGCAAAAAGCGGAGGCCACCATGGTGCCGGGCGTGACAGCGGCGCTGCACAGCCCGCTGGCCAATGAAAGCAACCGTGATGCCCAAAAGGTAACGCTGTACTTCCGCTACGGCCGGGAGCCCATGCTGGCAGGGGAAGCAAGAGAGCTTTCCATATCCCAGAATGAGCCGGAGGAGAAGGCGCTGGTACAGGCGCTATTGGATGGGCCCGGCGCGGGCACCACCGAGCTTGCCCGCCTTTTCCCCGACCAGGTTGAAGTGTTGAATACCGTTTCCCAGGGCAACGTGCTGTACGTTACATTCAATGAAGCGCTGCTTCGGCCATATGCCGACGAGCCCGGCGACTGGCGCTCAAGGGACGACTGGCGGCTGGAGGTCATGCTTCGGCGCAGGCTGGCCATGGCCGGGCTTACGGCCTCCATCACGGAGAATTTCCCTTACCACAGCGTGCAGGTGCTTGTGCAAAGGCG
Source organism: Bacillota bacterium (assembly GCA_023392755.1). Lineage (GTDB taxonomy): Bacteria > Bacillota > Clostridia > Christensenellales > Aristaeellaceae > JAEWAH01. The sequence goes on along the minus strand of JAEWNM010000329.1, from coordinate 2,876 downwards.
CGGGGATGTGAGCACCAGCCTGCGCCTGGAGAACGATTACTTTCGGGACGACAGCCTGAAAAGCGGGCTGGCGGAGCTTTTCCGGCGGGAGGAAGCGCTGCTGCTCACCCAGGAAAATACGCTCAGGACAGCCATTGCCGCATGGCAGGAGAAGGATTGGAGCAGGCTGTACCTGTATATTGCCGCATTCAATCCTTTAACCGGCCAGCCCCGTCCCAGCATGGAGACCGCCTTTGTGCGCTGGGACAGGGCGGCGGCCGTCACAGGCTTTGAAACCGACGGGGGAAGCGTGTCCCATGACGGCGGCCGGGCGGTGGTGGGCATCGATCTTACGATGGTCATGGGGGACGGGCGTGAGACGACGTTTGCCGCTTGCCCCGTCATGCTCTTTCGGGACAGGGGCATCTGGAAAATCAGCTATGAGCAATTGACCGCGCTGATGGACCTGATGCCGGGGAAGGAGGGCGAATCATGAAAAAGGCTCGCAGGGCCCTGGCGGCGGTTTTGATTGCCGCCTGCCTTGCGCTCACCGGCTGCCAGCCCTCCGTGCCTGTTATCTCGGGGGAGAGCGGCGAGGTGGTGGCAACACTGCCGCCTCCGGCCATAAGGTATGAGCCGCCCATCGGCGACGCGGGGCTGGAATTTGATACGACGGCCACGCTTTTTTTGCCCAGGGCGGACGGTGTGCGCCTTATTGCCCAGCGGGTGAAAGCAACGCTTCCGGCGGGCCGCCACGGGGCGGAAGCGGTTGTAAGGGCGCTTTTGAGCTATCCGGGCAACGCTTTGGTGTCGCCCCTATCCAAATCGGTGAAGCTTCTGTTGGCCGGCGACAATCCCGTGGAGGTATCCCGGGATGTGGCCACGGTAAACCTGGCCGCTTCAGCCCATCTGCTGGAGCCAAAGGAATTTTATACGGTATGCCAGGCCATTGCCAACACGCTGACGGAGTTTTCCGACATCCGGTATGTGAATGTTCTGGTGGCGGGGGCGCAGGTGGGGCTGGACGTATCAGACAGCCTTCCCATGGGAACGCTGCAAAGGCGGACCGGGGAGGATTTGAGCGCCTTGTGGGAGCAGGCCGAAGCACAGCGGGTGCTGCTCTCCGAGGATGCTTCCACCCGCAGGCTGTCCACCACGGTCACGCTGTACTTTCCGGCGCGTATGAGCACCGGCATATTGCCCGAGGTGCGCAACGTCTCCTTTGAGGGGCAAACGCCGGCCCAGCTTGCGACCGGCCTTTTGCAGGAACTGTCCCGCGGGGCGGAGTACCTGGGGAACGTGCCCTCGCTGCCTGATTTGACGGAGCTGCTTGCGCAGGCGCCGGTCATCACGGATATACCAGGCGCGGGCGGGCGCAAGGTCACACTTCGCTTCTTGGAAAGCCTGAACGAAGCGCTGCCGGCCAATGATGTTACGCGGTCCGCCTGCATGGCCTCCCTCACCTATACGCTGACCACCTTTTTGCCTGGGGTAGTGGCGGCGGAGGTGTATATCGGCGATGATCTGATTCAGGAGATAACGCCCAGCAGCGTTTACACCCAGCAGACCGTCCGTTTTCAAAAAGGGCTGCAGCAGCGCAGCGACTACAGCGCCTTTTTGCTGGCCTATTGCAGGCTGTATTTTGCGGCGGAGGGCGGCAAGCTGGCGACGGTGAACCGGCCGGTGCCTTATTTTGAGGCAAAAAGCCCAAGGTACCTGCTTTTGCAGCTGAACGAGGGGCCAAGGCCCTACGACACGGTGGCGGGGCTGAAAAGCGTATTTCCGCCGGGATTGAAGGATGCGGACCTGCTGGGCATCCGCCTTGAGGACGACACGCTGCTTGTGCATTTTTCCGACGCTGTCCGCACGGCTTCGGCCGCCCTTACAGGCAGCCAGGAACGGCAGATGATTTACGCCATCGTGAACACGCTGTGCGAGAATTCCGCAGTGTCCAGGGTACGGTTTTATGTGGCGGGAACGCAGCCGGAGACGCTGGCGGGGGAAATCTACCTGCCGGGCGAGTTTCTTCCCGGCCCCGGCCTGGTGAAGTAAGCTGGTTGCCATGGCTTGTTATGTCTTGCGGTCCGTACAATCTCAGGGTGTCACCACCCATGGGCAATAGTGCTGTGCGGTGGAACGCGAATAGTGACCTTCCGGCCATCATTCCATGGTTTTGAACCATCCGCCCTTGAGCCATCCTATCGCTTATGGTAGGATGGTTTGCCGATATTTGGGAACTTGCCGAAAGGAGTGATCCATATGGAATGGCACGGCAAGAATATGGAAGCCGTATTTCAGGAGCTTGATGTCAGGCAGGAAACGGGCCTTGACCGGGAGGAGGCCGCCCGGCGCCTTGTTAAGCATGGGCCTAACGAGCTGCGCGCCCAGAAAGGGCGCACTGTCGTCCAGATGTTCTTGAGCCAGTTTGCCGACTTTATGGTGCTGGTTCTTGTGGCTGCCGCCGTTATATCGGGCGTGGCGCTTCATGAATGGACGGACGGCCTGATCATATTGCTGGTGGTGATCGTAAACGCCGTGCTGGGCGTGATACAGGAGAACCGGGCGGAGCATTCATTGGCGGCCATCAAAAAAATGGCCTCCCCCCATGCCAAGGTGCGCAGGGACGGACAGATGCATATCCTGCCTGCGGGCGACCTGGTGCCCGGTGACGTGGTGGTTCTGGAAACGGGGGATTATGTGCCCGCGGATATCCGCCTGTACGCCTGCGTGAACCTGCAAACCCAGGAAAGCGCCCTCACCGGGGAAAGCACGCCTGTGGAAAAGCAGGAGGGCGAGGTGGAGGAAAGCGCATCCCTCGGGGACAGGCGGAACATGGCCTTCTCCGGCAGCCTTATAACCTACGGCCGGGGCGAAGGCGTAGTGGTACAAACGGGCAT
>JAEWNM010000327.1 GCA_023392755.1 Bacillota bacterium | reverse complement strand
TTGGAGCATGAAGAAGCGTGCCATCTTGGAAAAAGGGAGCAAGGCGCTGTTTTTTTTGTCATCCCTGATCTCCGTGGCGGCGGTGCTGTGCATCTGCCTGTTCATATTCGGCGGTGCGCTGCCGGCGTTTGAAAAGGTGGGGCTATGGAAGTTCATCACCGGCACGGGATGGAAGCCCAACAACGATCCCCAGCAATTCGGGATCGCGTACATGATCATCGGCAGTTTTTACGTAACGGGCGGCGCGCTGCTCCTGGGTGTACCCATCGGGCTGCTGGCCGCCATATTTATGGCCAAATACTGCCCCCGGCGCCTGTATGGGGTATTGAACCAGGGTGTGTCGCTGCTGGCGGGCATACCGTCCATCGTATACGGCTTTTTTGGCATGATGATCATCGTGCCCTTTATCGCCGATCATTTTCCCGGAAACGGCAACAGCGTGCTGGCGGCATCGGTGGTGCTGGCCATCATGATACTGCCTACCATCATCACCGTCAGCGAAAACTCCATACGCGCGCTGCCGTCTGCCTATTATGACGGGGCCATCGCCCTTGGCGCAACCCATACGGAGGCCGTATTCTTCGTACTGGTACCGGCGGCCCGCCGGGGCATTGTCACCTCCGTAGTGCTGGGCATGGGTCGGGCCATAGGCGAAACCATTGCGGTGGGCATGGTGGCGGGCAACAGCAATATACTGCCTGCCACCATCTTCAAATCGGTGCGCACGCTGACGGTGAACATCGTATCGGAAATGAGCTACGCCAGCGGGCTGCACTACGACGCGCTGATTGCCACCGGCGCGGTGCTCTTCGTGTTCATACTGCTGTTGAACGTGTCGCTGAACATGATTACCAAGGGGGGCAAAGCGGATGAGAAAGGCTAAGACGGCGGTTTTGACCGGCCTTTGCTGGCTGGCTACCGCCATGGCCATGGGCGCGCTTGTATGGATTATTGTCTACATCTTCATCAACGGCGTGCCCCACATCAATTGGGAGATACTCTTTGGCCCCTATACCTCCGACAACCCCTCCATGCGCTTTGCCATAGTGACAACGCTGATCCTGGTGGGATTATCCCTGGTCATCGCCGGGCCGTTGGGCGTGGGCTGCGCCATATACCTGTGCGAATACGCCAAGAAGGGCAGCCGGATGGTGAAGATCATACGCCTGGCCACCGAAACGCTGGCGGGCATCCCCTCCATCATTTACGGCCTGTTCGGGGCACTGTTCTTCGGCACGGCGCTGCACATGGGCTATTCCCTGCTGGCGGGCATACTGACGGTATCCATCATGATACTGCCCACCATCATCCGTACATCGGAGGAGGCCATTTTATCGGTGCCTGACCTGTATAGGGAGGGCAGCCTTGGACTTGGCGCGGGCAAGCTGCGCACGGTGATGCGCATCGTGCTCCCGGCCGCGTCCAGAGGCATCCTGTCCGCGGTGGTATTGAGCACCGGGCGCATCATTGGTGAAACGGCGGCGCTCCTGTTCACGCTGGGCAGCGTGGCCAAAATGCCGGAGTCGCTGATGGATTCCAGCCGCACGCTGTCGGTGCACATGTTCATTTCCACCAGGGACGGCGGCATGGCGGGGCGGAACGTGGCTTTTGTGGCCGGCGTGACGCTGCTTGTTCTGGTAACGGCCATCAACCTGTTGACCAAGTATTTCAGCAAGAAGGCGGGGAAGTTTGGTGAAAATTGAGCTTGAACACATTAATTTGTATTATGGTTCGCTGAAGGCGCTGACAGACGTATCGCTATCCATACGCGAAAAGGAGATCACCGCGCTGATAGGCCCCTCCGGCTGCGGAAAGTCAACGCTTTTGAAGATTCTCAACCGCATGAATGATTTGGTGGAAGGCGTGAGAATAGAAGGAAAAGCGACGCTGGATGGCAAAAATATCTATCAGGAACTTGATGTGACGGATTTGCGGCGCAGGGTGGGCATGGTATTTCAAAAGCCCAACCCATTTCCCATGAACATATACGACAATATCGCCTATGGCCCCAGAACCCACGGCATACGCAAAAAGGGGGAGCTGGACGCGGTGGTGGAAAAAAGCCTGCGGCAGGCGGCCATCTGGGATGAGGTGAAGGACCGGCTGAAAAAAAGTGCCGTCAGCTTATCCGGCGGGCAGCAGCAGCGGGTATGCATTGCAAGGGCGCTGGCCGTATCCCCCGAAGTGCTTTTGATGGATGAACCCACCTCCGCGCTGGACCCCATATCCACCAGCCGCATCGAGGATTTGATGATGGAGCTGAAGGCTGATTACACAATCGTTATCGTCACCCACAACATGCAGCAGGCGGCACGCATATCCGACAGGACGGCATTCTTCCTCCATGGCGAAGTCATAGAATACAACGACACACTGACGCTGTTTGCCCATCCCAAGGAGGCCAAGACGGAGGACTATATCACAGGGAGGTTTGGATGATGCGCAGCAAGTTCCAGCGGGAAATGCAGGAATTGAACGAAGAATTGAAACGCATGAGCCAGTTTATTGAAGATACGCTGACAAACGCCATGGAGGCGCTGCGCACCGGCAGCCAGACACTGGCGCGCCAGGTGTATGAAAACGACCATATTGCCGACGAACTGGAGCTGTCCATCGAGCGCAAGTCGCTGTTGATTCTTTTGTCGGAGCAGCCGGTGGCCAAGGACCTGCGCGTTATCTCCACAGCGCTGAAAATGATCACCGACATGGAGCGCATATGCGATCAGGGGGCCGACATTGCAGAAATCGTACTGCATCTGGGAGAGGAGCCCAACGCCAGGCCAGCGCAGCTGTATACCATGGCGGAAAAGTGCGTTATCATGGTGAAGGAAGCCATCCACGCGTTTTTGACGGATGATACGATGCTGGCCGAGGCGGTGATCCAATCGGACGATGAAATCGACCGGCTGTTTATGCAGGTGCGGGCCGACCTGGTGGAGGACATTTTGAAGGACTCTTCCTGCTCCGGCAGGAAGATGGATGAGCTGATGATCGCCAAATACCTGGAGCGCATTGGCGACCACGCGCAGAATATCGCCGAATGGGTGATTTTTGCGGTGACAGGCGAACACAAGAACCGGCAGATATTGTGAGGGAAATGCGATGGCAAAGATTTATATTGTGGAAGACGATGAAAATATCGGCGAGCTGATTGCCGCGACGCTTTCGGCGGCGGGCCATGAGGCGGTGCTGGTCTCCAATGCGGACAGGCTGGCGGAGCGGATGAAGCAGGGCCTGCCTCAGCTTTTGCTGCTGGATATCATGCTTCCAGGCAAGGACGGCTGGTCTATTTTGAAGGCCTGGAAAGAGGCCGCGGAGACGGCGGTTATCCCCGTGATCATACTTTCCGCCAAGGGCGAGGAGCTGGATAAAGTGCGAGGGCTGGAGATGGGCGCGGAGGACTATATAACCAAGCCCTTTGGTGTGCTGGAATTGCAGGCAAGGGTCAAGACGGCACTTAGGCGCATGGAGGATGGGGGAAGCATACTGCATTTGCAGGACCTTACCATGGACTTTGACAAGAAGGAAGTCAAAAAGGACGGCGTGCCTGTGAAGCTTACCCATCAGGAGCTGGAGCTGCTGGAATACTTGAGCCGCCACGCGGGCTTTGTAGTCAGCCGGGACAGGCTGCTGGAAAACGTGTGGGGGTACGATTTCAGCGGGGAAACGACCAGAACGGTGGATTTTCATGTGCGCTCCCTGCGCATGAAGCTCTCGGACAGCGCCGACAACCCCAGGTATATCGAAACGGTGCGTGGCTACGGCTACCGCATGAAGAAGGACTGATGCTGCGCTATGAAGCGGTATGTGAAGCGCTTGAGCTATATCGGCGCGCTGGTTATTATGCTGACGCTGATTGCAGGCTGTATCGCTGTTTTCAACAGCGTGCAGCAGGAAACGGTGCAGGAAAACCTGACGGCGCTGCTGCATACCGCTGGCGTGCTGCTTGAAAACCCGCCGGATGACCTGCAAAAGCTGACATCACAAATCGCTTCCGGGGATGAAAAGCTGCGCGTTACCATTTTGGACGGCAAAGGGGATGTGCTTTGCGACAGCGCGGCGGACGCGGATACCATGGAATCCCATGCCGGGCGGCCGGAAGTGATGGAAGCCTTGATAGGCCAGACGGGCATGGATGTACGCCAAAGCACCACAACCGGGCATCAAACCATCTATGCCGCCCGGGTGGTGGGAGATGGCCTGATACTGCGCCTGTCCTACCCCGTATCCACCACCCGTGAATTTCTGGGCCTGCTGCTGCCGGTGGCGGCGCTGCTGGTGCTGGGAATCATCGCCGCCGTTCCCTTTTTTGCCGGCCGCGTGAGCAGGAAGGTGACCCATCCCCTGATCCTTATCAACAATATGCTTATGGACAAGGGTGATGACAATCTTTTGCGGGAGGATGCAAGCCGGGCGGAGGCGGAGGTCCGCCCCATTCTGACAAACATCGGTTATCTTATTGAAAAGCTGAAGTATGATTTTGAAGAGGTACAAAAAACACAGCGGCTTCGAACCGACTTTGTGGCCAACGCTTCCCATGAGCTTAAATCGCCGCTGACTTCCATCAAAGGCTTTGCCGAACTTCTGGCGGGGGATATGGTACCCGATCAGGACAAGCAAAAGGTGTATTTGAAGCGCATCGTTTCGGAAAGCGACCGGCTATTGAATATTATCAATGATATACTGCGCCTGTCCAAGGCGGAAGCCAAGGTTATGGAAAAGGCGGAATTGGTGCAGCTGCAGCCGCTGACCAGGGATGTGGCGCAGGCTTTGGAACCGCTGGCCCGCGCCCGAGGAATTACTGTTTCCATGGACGGCACCGGTGTGGTGACGGCCAACCCAAGGGATGTGTGGGAGCTTATGTACAACCTGGTGGATAACGCCATCCGCTACAGCAAACAGGGCGGCCGTGTGGCGGTCCACCTGGGGGACTGCTTCCTATCGGTGGAGGATAACGGCATCGGCATAGAAGAGGAGCAGCTGACGCGGATTTTTGAAAGGTTCTACCGCGTAGACAAATCCCACAGCCGCCAGACCGGCGGAACGGGCCTTGGGCTTTCCATTGTAAAGCACATTGCTCAAAACTACGGCGCAAAGCTGCAGGTGAAGAGCCGGCCGGGGGAAGGGAGCATATTCTCCGTGCAGTTCCCTTGCGACATTCCCAACCAAAATAAGATGGAGTAAACTTAGAAGTTGGCTTTCTGGGGATAGGTTTTTGATGGCGCTTTTTGAAGGCGTTGCATGAAACAATCCTTATGGCCTGCTTTTCAGACCTGCTTTTTTACGCAAATTCGCGCAAGTGCTTTCCCACAGCGCGTTTTTTGTATATAATATTGGTTGGAATGCTTTTTTACCGGAGGAGAACCATGCGTCCTACCTATGAACAATCCTGGGCGCTTTTGCGGCGCTACAACAAGGAACCGTTCCATCTTCAGCACGCCCTTACGGTATCC
>JAEWNM010000291.1 GCA_023392755.1 Bacillota bacterium | reverse complement strand
CCATAGTGCCCATCGTGCAGCAACTGGCACCCTGTGCCACCTGTCTGCCCCTGCCTATGGATGGGGACGCTTTTGCCCCGGAAGCGGAGGGCATGGTGCATGACGCCGCGCTGCGGGCGGATGCCGTGGCGGTTGGCCCGGGCCTATCCGCGAGGCCGGACAGGCTGGCACTTTTGCAGGCTGTAAAGCGGGCTGAAAAGCCCGCCGTGTGGGATGCGGATGCGTTGAACCTTCTGGCCATGAGCCAGGAGCTGCTGCCCATGGCAGGGATAAACTTCTTTACGCCCCATCCCGGCGAGGCGGCAAGGCTGATGCAGGTTTCCGTAGGCGCCGTGACGGCGGATGCGGTGGAAGGTGTGCAGGCGCTGTGGCACAAACTGGGGGGCGTGGTCCTGTTGAAAGGCGCATCCACGCTTTTGTACGACGGCGCGCGCCTGGCCATCAATACAACCGGCACCCCTGCCCTGGCCAAAGGCGGCAGCGGAGACGCACTTACCGGCATCCTCGCGGCTCTTTTGGCCCAGCAGAAGCAGCTTGACCATTCATTGCTGGCGCTTGCCCAGATCGGCTGCTGCCTGCACGGCGACGCCGCCTTGCGGGCGGAAAAGGAAACGGGGCAAAGGGGATTGCTGGCCACAGACTTGCTGTGGTATTTGGGGAAGGAGAGTTAACACCCTTTTCGTGACGATACCCTTGCCTGGCAGGCGGGGCAGAGCGGGCGATTGACAATCGCCCCTACGTTGTGTGGAATTTGCAGCCTACGTATACGACGAGAATTGCATTCTCTATTTCTGGGGAGCAACGAGGGGCCGAAGCTCCTCGTTTGTAAATCCGAAACCAGCGACATGTGCGGTGGTTTCGGAAGGATTTCGGAGAAATCCATTCCTTACGCGATATCCCGGCCGCAAAGTCGTAGCTTTTGCAGGGAAATCGTGCGGGATCGCTCAAAGAAGGCTTTGGCTTCTTTGAGCGAATCCTTGATTCCTCTTTTCATTTGTCCGCATAGGATGAAGGGAGCAGCGCCGGAAGCCCCCTGCCAATCCGGACGATGAGCACAAACGGCGCCGCGCCAAGATTAACGGTGCATCCATGCACGGCAATCGAAGGGAAAACCTTGACAGGGGGCATGGAGTGTGACAATATGAAAAGAGGGGAAATCTATCGGGCTGATTTGGACCCTGTCATCGGATCGGAGCAGGGCGGAATCCGTCCGGTTCTGATCATTCAAAATGATATAGGCAACCTGCATAGCCCCACGGTGATCGTGGCTGCTATCACGTCCCGGCTGAACAAGCCCAAGCTGCCTACCCATGTGGCCATATCCAGCCGGCAGAGCGGCCTGAAAAAGGATTCCGTGATTCTGGCCGAGCAGGTGCGCACATTGGAAAAGAAAAGGCTCATGGAAAGGCTGGGGCGGGTGGACGAGGAAGTGATGGCGAAGGTGGACCGGGCTTTGGCCATTTCCCTGGGCGCCTCGGACCGGCCCGCAGCAAACTGAATACGGGAAGGCGCTGCTTTCATGGGAGGAAGCGGCGTTTTCCCTGTCGCAAAGGAAAGGGGAGGAATTTTTCTGAAGCAGCCGGTGGACAACCTTGGCCGGAAAATACGTAGGGAGCAGGTAAGGAGCTATATTCAGATTGTGGCGGGCTGTGCCCTGGGTGGTTTGGCCTACCCGCTGTTCTTGATACCCAACGGCATTGCCCCGGGTGGCCTCACCGGCATAGCCACCATCCTGAATCATTTGTTCCACATTCCGGTAGGCCTGACAAGCATGGTGCTGAACCTGCCCCTGTTCATATTGGGATTCCGGGCCATGGGCCGCGTATTCGTCTGGCGTTCACTGGTGGCTACGGTGCTGTTTTCTCTGGCCATTGACCTGATCCGCGTTCCGCCCATGACCACCGATGTACTCCTGGGATCGGTGTACGGCGGCGGCCTTTTGGGCATTGGGCTGGGGATCATACTGCGGGGCGAGGCCACCACCGGCGGTTCGGACATGATTGCCAGAATGGTCCACCGAAAGTTTTCCTTTGTTTCCGTGGGTGCCTTTCTCTTCGCTATTGATTTTCTGGTGATCGTGGCGGCCGGCTTTGTCATCGGCGCACAGCACGCTTTGTATGCGCTGATCTGCATCTTTGTATCCGCCAAGCTGCTGGACGTGGTTTTGGGCGGCTTCAATACGCAAAAGGCATGCTTTGTGATTACCGAAAGAACCGTGGCGGTAACCAACCGCATTATGGAGGAGCTGGAGAGGGGCGTGACGCTCTTAACGGCCACAGGAGCCTACTCGGGCCGTGAACGCCCGGTGATTTTGTGCGTGGCCGGGCGGCAGGAGGTGCCCAGGGTGAAGGAGATCGTGCGCCAGGAGGACGAGAAGGCATTCATGTTCATCACCGAGGCCCATGAGGCGCTGGGGGAAGGGTTCGCCAAGCTGATAGAGGATAAATGACCGCAGTTTGTATACAAGAATGTATATAACTTTTTTTAGAAATGGACAAATGCTCTTTTCTTACCTTAAGCATTCTGCTATAATATATATGATATTGCCCTGCATGCGGTCGCAGGGTATCATACAAGGAGGAAACCATACATGAAAAAGGTGTTGGCACTTCTTTTGACAATGGTTCTCACCCTGGGCTTGGGCCTCACCGCTTTGGCCGAAAGCACCTATGAAATCGCCATGATCACCGACCTTGGCACTATTGATGACAAGGGATTTAACCAGTTCACATGGAAGGGCGTGGAGGAATTCGCCCTCGCCAATGGCAAGACCTACAATTACTACAAGCCTGCCGAGGGAACGACCAACGCCTATCTGGACGAGATCGACAAGGCGGTCGCGGCCGGCGCAAAAGTGATTGTGACCCCGGGCTACATGTTCGAGGTGCCCATCTTCATCGCGCAGGACAAATATCCGGACGTGCATTTCATATTGATTGACGGCTTCCCCAACAATGGCGAGACAGATGCGGCCACCGGCGAATATACCGATGAACACATCAACGACAACGTGGTGGGCATCAAGTTTGCCGAGGAGCAGGTGGGCTATCTTGCCGGCTACTCCATCGTGATGGATGGCCACACGAAGATCGGCTTTATGGGCGGCATGGCGGTTCCCGCCGTGATTCGCTATGGCTATGGCTTTGTGCAGGGCGCGGAAGCCGCCGCCAAGGAAATGGGCCTGAACGAGGTCACTATGATGTACCACTATTCGGGTGTTTTCTGGCCCACTCCCGAAGTGCAGACGTTGGCCGCCTCCTGGTATAACTCCGACGTGACGGCCATCTTCAGCTGCGGCGGCGGCCTGGTCGCCTCTGTTGTGGCGGCTGCCGAAGCCAGCGAAAAGGGTAAAGTCATCGGCGTGGACGTGGACCAGAGCGAATTGTCCCCCACCGTCGTCACTTCCGCCCTCAAAGCTCTGCAGTCTGAAGTGGAGCTGATGCTGACCGCCTATTACGACGGCACCTTCCCCGCCGGCCAGACGATGAAGCTGGGCGCTGCGGAAAATGCCATCGGCTTCTCCATGGAGACCTCCAGGTTTGAGAAGTTCTCCCAGGCTGATTATGATGCCCTGTTTGCCAAGTTTGCAGCCGGTGAGATCGAGACGCTCAAGGATGTCAGGACCGATGCCGACGGCAAGATGCAAAGCGTTGCTTTGACGGAACTGGGAGCGGAAATCGTCAAAGTACAGGAAATCAAGTAATATACCCGGCATACGCGTTGGCAAGGGGCAGGCAGAAGAAACTGCCTGCCCTCTTGCTTATTATGCTTGCGGCAGGTACGCGAAAAGGGCAGCCCATTCGGACAAGCCAGGGGGAGCGCACAATGGACTATGTGATCGAGATGCTTCATATTGTCAAGGATTTTCCCGGTATCCGCGCCAATGATGATGTGAGTCTTCAGCTTGCAAAAGGGGAGATACATGCGCTGCTGGGGGAAAACGGTGCGGGGAAATCCACGCTGATGAGCGTGCTTTTTGGCTTATACCAGCCGGATAGCGGTATCATAAAAAAGAACGGGCAGGAAGTCAAAATTCATGACCCCAACGATGCCAATGCCCTTCGCATCGGCATGGTGCATCAGCATTTCAAACTGGTGCATAATTTCACCGTGCTGGAAAACATCGTCATGGGTGTGGAAACCACCAGGCACGGCATGCTTCGCATGGAGGAAGCAAGGAAAAAGGTCGTGGCGCTTTCCAAACGCTACGGGCTGATGGTGGAGCCGGACAAGCTGATCGGCGAAATCACCGTGGGCATGCAGCAGCGGGTAGAGATTTTGAAGATGCTCTACCGCGATAACGAAGTGCTGATTTTTGACGAGCCTACGGCCGTTTTGACTCCCCAGGAAATCGACGAGCTGATGAAGATCATGCGCGAGCTCGTTCTGGAAGGCAAGTCCATCCTCTTCATTACCCACAAGCTTAACGAGATCAAGCAGGTTGCTGACCGCTGTTCGGTGTTGCGCAAGGGCCGGTATATCGGCACTGTGGATGTGAAGGACACCAGCGTAGAGCAGATGGCGGAGATGATGGTGGGCCGCAAGGTGAGCTTTGTGGTGGAGAAGGGGGAGGCGCAGCCCGGCAAACCGGCCCTGACGGTGCAGAACCTTTCCGTATCCGGAACCCACCGTGGGAAAAAGCTTGTCAACAATGTTTCCTTCCATGTACGCGAGGGGGAAATTGTGTGCGTGGCGGGCATCGACGGAAACGGCCAGAGCGAGTTGGTCCATGCTTTGACCGGGCTGATGATGCCCGACAGCGGAAAAGTGTTCATGGACAATACGGAAATTACCCATTCATCCATCCGGGAGCGCAATGATCTTGGCATGTCGCACATCCCCGAGGACAGGCACAGGCACGGCCTGGTGCTGGACTATTCGCTGGCGGAAAATCTGGTGCTCAAAAGCTATCATCAGCCGGCCTTCCAGCGCTCCGGATTTTTGCGGTTCGGTGAAATCTACCGTTATTCCAACGAACTGATCCAACGGTTTGACATCCGGTCTGGGCAGGGGGCTTATACCACCGCCAGGAGCATGTCCGGCGGCAACCAGCAAAAGACCATCGTGGCTAGGGAGATCAGCCTGTCGCCCGCGGTGCTGATCGCGGTTCAGCCCACCCGCGGCCTGGATGTGGGCGCCATTGAATACATCCACAAGCAACTGATCACCCAGAGGGACGCCGGCCGGGCCGTGCTGCTCATTTCCCTGGAACTGGACGAGGTGCTGAACATCGCGGACCGCATTCTGGTGATGTACGAGGGCGAGATCGTGGCCAATCTGACTGCCAGAGATATTACGGCACAGGAACTGGGCCTGTATATGGCCGGGTCCAGAAGGAGCGAAGTGGTATGAAAAACGGACGTGGGTTCAAGGGCCTATCCAGCGCCGCTTCTTCTCTGATCGCCATTCTGGTGGGCCTTGCGGCAGGCTTCGCCATTCTCCTGATCAGCAATCCGCAAAACGCGGTGAAGGGTCTGGGGATCATTCTGGCAGGCGGCTTCAACAACGGCATGAAGGGCATCGGCCAGGTGCTGTACTATGCCACGCCCATCATCGTCACCGGCCTTTCGGTGGGCTTTGCCTTTAAGACGGGACTTTTTAACATCGGCGCGGCGGGACAGCTGGTAGTGGGTGGCTTCGTGGCGATTCTGGTGGGCGTGGTCGGAGATTTCATGGGCCCCCTTCAGTGGTTGGGCGCGCTCCTGTGCGGAATGATCGCCGGCGGATTGTGGGGCATGGTGCCCGGTATCTTCAAGGCCCTTTTCAATGTGAACGAGGTCATCTCCTCCATCATGCTCAACTATATCGGTATGTACGGTGTCAATTACCTGATCAAAAACTGGACGGTGTATGATCCCGCCAGGCAGCAAAGCGTTTTTCTTGTCTACGACAAGCTTAAAAACATCACGGTCAATGTGGATAAGCAGGCAGTGATCCCCACCGCTGGCCTGGATCATATCTTTTATACGCTGGTGGGCAAATACAAGGATGCGTCCAGCGTAAATGGGGGTATCCTCATCGCCGCGCTGCTGGCGGTTATCGTGTACGTCATATTGAACCGCACCGCCTTCGGCTACGAGCTGAAGGCATGCGGATACAACCGCAGCGCCAGCCGTTACGCGGGGATCAATGAGAAACGGTCCGTTGTGCTGGCCATGACCATAGCGGGGGCGCTGGCCGGCGCTGCAGGCTCCTTGATGTATCTGGCGCCCTCCCATGGGCTTCACATCCGCGTGGAGGAGGTGCTCTCTGTCCAGGGATTCAACGGCATCCCCGTGGCGCTGCTGGGGCTTTCAAATCCTGTCGGCATCATCTTTTCCGGCATATTCGTGGCCTATATTATGGTAGGCGGATCATATTTGCAGTCCCTCAAGTATATGAACGAAATCATTGATATCATCATCGGCATCATCATATATTTCAGCGCTTTCGCGCTGTTTGTGCGGGATGTTTTCGGACGGATCAGAAGCCGCAGGACAAGGCTGGAGGAACAGCGGGCGCAGGCGGAAGAGGGCAAGGGAGGGGAAGCATAAATGGATGCGGTCTATTTTCTGGTGCAGCAGATGATGTTTTTTTCCATCCCGTTGCTGGTGGTGGCGTTGGGAGGCATGTTTTCCGAGCGCAGCGGCGTCGTCAACATCGCCCTGGAGGGCATCATGATCATGGGGGCCTTTTGCAGCATTTTCTTTATCAACAGGGTGCAGGATTTCATGGGCGGGCAGTTCCTTTTGCTGCTGGCGGTTCTGGTAGCCGCGGGCTCCGGGCTTTTGTTTTCCCTGCTCCATGCCTACGCTGCGGTGAATCTTCGGGCGGATCAGACCATCAGCGGCACCGCGCTGAACATGGTGGCACCCGCCATTGCCATCTATGCAGCAAGAACGCTGCAATCCAACGGGGTGCAGCAGGTATCGTTCAGAAACAACTTCCGCATCCAGGCGGTGCCGTTTTTGGGTGATATCCCGGTGATCGGGCCGATGCTTTTCCAGAACGCCTATATTACCACCTATCTGGGGATTTTGATATTGGCGGCAGCGGCCTTTGTGCTATACAAAACGAAATTCGGCCTGCGGCTTAGGGCTTGTGGCGAGCATCCCCAGGCGGCGGACAGCGTGGGCGTGAACGTGTACCGCATCCGCTACGCCGGGGTCATGATCTCCGGCGCGCTGGCAGGCCTGGGCGGCCTGATCTTTGTGGTGCCAACATCTGCCGAATTCGGCGCCACGGTATCCGGCTATGGCTTCCTGGCGCTGGCGGTGTTGATCTTCGGTCAGTGGAAGCCCCTGCGCATCCTTCTGGCGGCCTTTTTCTTCGGGCTGATGAAGACGATTGCCGCCGCCAACTCCGGCATTCCTTTCCTCAGGGCGCTGAACATCCCCAGCGATATATACAAAATGATCCCATTCATCTCCACGCTCATCGTGCTGGCGTTCAGCAGCAGGAAATCCCAGGCGCCCAGGGCGGCGGGCGTGCCGTATGACAAGGGCGGGCGCTAGTGAAAGCATTAAAAAAGGGGCTTTGCCGTTTTTGCCGGCGAAAGCCCTGTGGCGAGGGCGGGGAGGGAACATCAAAAAACTCCCCTGCCCTTCGTTTTCTTTTTTTTGTATTTCCGCCAATTTTCCATTGACGGACGGGCTTCGGGCTTGTACAATGGAGCATGGTTTTTTTCGGGAACAGCGGAAGGGAGGATGCGGTATGAACACCAAATTCATCTTCGTGACCGGCGGAGTGGTCTCTTCCCTGGGTAAAGGGATCACGGCGGCATCCCTGGGGCGGCTGCTCAAATGCCGTGGTTTGAAGGTCTCCATCCAAAAGTTCGACCCCTACATCAACGTGGATCCCGGCACCATGAACCCTTACCAGCACGGGGAGGTATTCGTTACCGACGACGGCGCGGAAACCGACCTGGACCTGGGCCACTACGAGCGGTTTATCGATGAAAGCCTGACGCAGGCAGCCAACATTACTTCCGGCCGCGTATACAAGACGGTCATCGACAGGGAGCGCCGGGGCGAATACCTGGGCGCCACCATACAAGTCATCCCCCACATCACCAATGAAATCAAGAAGAACATACTGGCTATCTCCCGCACGCAAAATCCGCCGGATGTGGTGATTACCGAAATTGGCGGCACTGTGGGCGACATCGAGAGCCAGCCGTTTTTGGAGGCCATCCGGCAGATGCGAGCCGAGGTGGGCCGCGAAAATTGCCTGTACATCCATGTGACGCTGGTGCCGTATTTAAGCGCGGCGGGGGAATTGAAAACAAAGCCCACCCAGCACAGTGTGAAGGAGTTGGGCGCTATCGGCATTTCGCCCGACATGCTGGTGTGCCGCAGCGAGCATCCCATTCCCTTTGATCTCAGGGCGAAAATGAGCCTGTTTTGCAACCTGCCGGTGGACAGGGTATTTCAAAACCTTAATGCCCGCTCCATCTACGAGGTGCCCCTTATGCTCCACGCCGAGGGCATGGATCAAAAGGTATGCCAGATGCTGGGCATACCGGAAGGGGAATGCGACCTTACCGAGTGGCAGGCCATGGTTCAGCGGCAGCTCACCTGCGACAGGACGGCCACCATTGCCCTGGTCGGCAAGTATGTGGAGTTGCCCGATGCCTATTTGAGCGTGGTGGAAGCGCTGACCCATGGCGGCATCTTTCATCATGCCAAGGTGCGCATCGATTGGATTCCCGCGGAGGAAGTGACCCAGGAGAACGTGGAGGAGCGCCTTCAAAACGCCGACGGTATTCTGGTGCCCGGGGGTTTTGGCGAACGGGGGCTGGAAGGAAAGATGGTGGCCGTGCGCTACGCCAGGGAGAAGAAAATTCCTTTCTTTGGCCTGTGCCTGGGCCTGCAAATGGCTGTGATCGAGTATGCGCGCAATGTGCTGGACCTGCGGGGCGCCAACACCACCGAAACCGATCCCCATACCACCTATCCCGTCATCGACCTGATGCCGGATCAGAATCTGCAAGACCTGGGCGGCACCATGCGGCTTGGCAAGTACCGCTGCGAGCTGACGCCCGGCACGTTCAGCCACAAGGCATATGATGTGCCGGAAATCTGGGAGCGCCACCGACACCGCTACGAGTTCAACAACGATTACCTGGACCGCTTTGTGTTGGGGGGCATGCGCATTGCCGGCCGCAACCCGGAGCGGAACCTGGTGGAGATTGTGGAGCTTGCGGACCATCCATGGTTTGTGGGCGTTCAGTTCCACCCGGAGCTGAAAAGTCGCCCCAACAGGCCTCATCCCCTGTTCAGGGATTTTGTGGGCGCGGCGCTGAAGATTGCTGAAACGAAGAAATAATCGCTTATAAAGCAAAGCGGCGGGAGAAAGCCTCCTGCCGCCTTTGTTTATACTTCCCTGAATACAATGATTCCGTGGCCTGGGGCAAGTATTGCGTGAACCGCCCCGCCAATAACCGGCAGCGTTTCTCCGTTCAGGCCATTGATCCACGCTTCCATTGCCCCAAAGCTTTCCGGCAGAGGAAGCATTGTATCCACCGGTTGATCGGCGGTATTCAATGCCACCAGCGCTTCTTGCTTGTCGCTTTTGCGAAGGTAGGCGTACAGTCCGTCCAGCCCCGTATGCCACGTTTGAAATGACCCGTGACGCAGCGCATCGCTGCCGTTGCGCAGGTGGATAAGCAGTTTGTAATACGCAAGCAGAGCGTTTCCCTCCGCGCTGTCCCATGGCATGGGGCGGCGGCAGTCCGGGTCTGGGCCGCCTGTGAGCCCCAACTCATCCCCATAATACACAATGGGAACGCCGGGGTGTGTCATTTGAAAGAAAACGGCGGCCCGCAGGCGGCTTTCATCCCCGGCGGCCCTGGTCAGAAATCTGGGTGTATCGTGGCTGCCCAGAAAATTCCACAAAACCTCCTGCACGCCGTGGGGATATATCGCCATGGCTCTGTTGACCCGTGCGTCAAACGCCGGGAGGCTTATCTTGCGCTGCGCAAAATACAGCCATATCGCCCTGGACAGCACGTAATGCATGGTGCTGTCAAACATGTCGGCTTGGGTCACCCATTGGCGGGAATCATCCCAGCATTCCGCCACCAGCAGCGCATCCGGCTTTTCTGAAAGCACCGCCTGGCGGAACTGATGCCAAAAGCCTGGCCATACCTCCGGCGAAACGTCAAGCCGCCAGCCGTCCACATGGGCCTGCCTAAGCCAGTAACGGCCTACCTGCGCGAAATAGGCGGCAGCCGATTCGTTTTTAAGGTTCAGCTTGGGCATATCCGGCGTGTGGGCAAAGGTGGCATACCCGCAACCATACTTTTCCTTATCGAAGAAAAACCAGTCATAATACACGCTGTCCGGCCCCTTCTCCACCGCGTCCACAAAGGGCGGGAACCGGGTGCCGGAATGGTTGAAAACGCCGTCCAGCATAATGCGCAGGCCGGCCGTATGCAATTCGTCGGAAAGTGCGCGCAGTTCCTCCAGCGTGCCAAGAAGCGGGTCCACCGCAAAATAGTCGAAGGTATTGTAGCGGTGGGATGTGTCGCTTAAAAAGATGGGCGTCATGTACACTATGCCAATCCCCAAATCCCGCAGGTAGGGGATGGCTTGCCGGATG
This sequence comes from Bacillota bacterium, assembly GCA_023392755.1. Lineage (GTDB taxonomy): Bacteria > Bacillota > Clostridia > Christensenellales > Aristaeellaceae > JAEWAH01. The sequence goes on along the minus strand of JAEWNM010000291.1, from coordinate 5,012 downwards.
CCTTTCAGGTTCCCTCCAAAGCGGTATTCGTTGGCGTACCGGACGGAGTCCCAGGGCTCCAGCGGCTGGGCGGATAATCCCGAGTCCTGCTCCCGACGGAACCGGTCGGGAAATATCTGATAGCCTACCGCGCCCCTGGCCCAATCCGGCTTCTGCGGCCCGCAATAGGCATAGGCGAAGGGGAAGCTCACCATATCCTCAGGTTCCCGCTGCTCGGCAGGGTACATGCCGTCCTGGTCCACCATCAGGGAAAAGCCTTCCCGTTTCAGGCAGAACGCGTAATGGATTCGCGGGTCGGATGGCATGAAGATGCATTCATACCAATCATGGTTCTCATCCCGCCACATCCTTTCCATAGGCAGCCTTTGGGCCCGGGCCATGGATGGGCCGGGCCCATACATCTGTGCAGCCCACAGCTGAGCTTCCTCCCAATCCTCCCGCCCGGTGCGGATGCGGATGCACACCCGCCCGTCCGGCAGCGCGTGGCGGTATTCCAGCCAGGGCTGGTGATAAATGGCCCCCAGGTTCATGGAGCGCATGATATTCCTCCTTGATGGCGGGAAAACGGACGCATATCATACCAAATTGAATGCAATCGTTTGCGCATAGGATAGCACAGGCGCATTTCTCTGTCAAGGCGCAAAAACGTTTGAGAAAATGCCGGGCTGTATGTTTTTTCTTTGTATGTCTCTTGCAATTTGGGCGGAAGAACAGCATAATGTGGATATTGGTTCAAATTCAGCCCGCAGGGCAAAAAACGTCCCACACAGATCAATGGAGATCTGCCGAGCTTATCCAATGTGCGTGAAGAATGGAAGGAGGTTGTTTCATGGAACGTGTGTACAACTTTTCCCCTGGCCCAGCCATGCTGCCGCTGCCTGTTTTGCAGCGTGCCCAGCAGGAATTGGTGGTGTATGGCGCAACAGGTATGTCCGTAATGGAAATGAGCCATAGAAGCAAGATGTATCTGGAGATTTACGATTCGGCTGTCGCTCTTTTACGGGATTTGATGTCCATTCCGGATGCGTATGAAGTATTGTTCCTGCAGGGCGGGGCAACCCAGCAATTTTCCGCCGTGCCGCTGAATTTGATGACGGTCAGCAACAAAGCTGATTATATCGACAGCGGAAACTTTGCCCACCTTGCCGCTGAGGAAGCGGGCCGCTATGGCACGGTGAACATTGCCGCCTCAAGCCGTGCTGATAATTACACGTATGTGCCCGATTTGTCCACCGCGCATTTTGATCCGGAAGCGGATTTTTGCCACATCACCACCAATAACACCATCTATGGCACACGGTATGTCTCCCTCCCGGATACCGGCAGCGTGCCTCTTGTTGCTGACGCCAGCAGCAATATTTTAAGCGAGGCCTTCGATATTGCCAAATTTGGTGTGATATACGCAGGTGCCCAAAAGAACATCGGCCCCAGCGGATTATGCGTTCTCATTGTGAAAAAGGAACTGCTGGGCAGGGCGCATCCCCTGTGCCCCAAGCTTCTTAACTGGGAGGTGCAGGCCAAGGCCGGCAGCATGTACAATACGCCCAACACCTTTGGCATATACCTTGCCAAGCTGGGCTTTGAATGGCTCAAGGAGCTGGGCGGCGTGCCCGCCATGGAAAAGATCAACAGGGATAAGGCCGCCATTCTGTACGATTATCTGGATGAAAGCCGCCTTTTCAAGCCTACCGCTCAAAAGGCGTACCGCAGCCGGATGAATGTAACCTTTGTGACCGGCAGTGACGAGACGGATGAAAAATTCGTTAAGGAAGCATCCAAAAACGGCCTGGTGAACCTCAAGGGCCACCGCTCCGTGGGCGGCATGCGGGCCAGTATCTATAATGCCATGCCTGTGGAAGGCGTCCAAAAGCTGGTGGACTTCATGAAGAAGTTCGAGTCGGAAAGCAAATAAACAGGGGTTATGTCCGCAAGCTCAATCGTCACGCTGCTGCGCTACCGCTTGCATCGTTCGTTTCGCTTGATTCCTTCGCCTCACTTCATCCGCCACTGGCGGCGCTCGGCTCACTCACCCATGGACCCCGCCCAAGGGACCAGTCCCTTGGGAATCCCATTTTTAAAGGAGAGAGCGGCATGTACAAAATTCAAACGCTCAATGAGATATCCGATATCATTCACAGCCAGCTATCCGCCGATGAATATACCGTTACCAAAGACGAGCCGGTTCCCGATGCGATACTGGTGCGCAGCGCCGACATGCACAGCCTGGATCAGCCTGAAAGCTTGCTTGCCATTGCACGGGCCGGCGCCGGCGTGAACAACATCCCCATCGATGTTTGCAGCAAAAAGGGAATTGTCGTTTTCAACACGCCTGGCGCCAACGCCAACGCGGTGGCGGAGCTGGTGGTGGCCGGGCTGCTGCTTTGCAGCCGCGACATTGCCGGGGGCATCCAGTGGGCCTCAACGCTAAAGGGGCAGGGCGAAGCGGTGGCAAAACTGGTGGAGAAGGGCAAGAACCAATACGTGGGGCCGGAGCTTAGGGGAAAAACCCTGGGTGTCATCGGCCTTGGCGCCATCGGCGCGCTGGTGGCCAACAGCGCATTAAACGGCTTGGGCATGGATGTTATCGGTCTGGACCCCTTTATCTCCGTCGAGCACGCCTGGTCCCTTTCCCGGGCCATCAAGCGTGCGGCCACACTGGAAGAGCTTTTGCAGAAATCGGATTACGTCACTGTTCATGTTCCTCTTACGCCAAAGACAAAGAACATGTTCGACGCTTCCCTGATTGCGCAGATGAAAAAAGGCGCGCGGCTTTTGAACTTCAGCAGAGCCGAGCTGGTGGATAGGGAGGCCTGCCGTGCCGCCCTTGCATCCGGCAAACTGGGCGGTTACGTGACCGACTTTCCCACCGACGACATGCTGGGCGTGAAGGGCGTTATCTGCATTCCCCACTTGGGTGCTTCCACCCCGGAGAGCGAGGAAAACTGTGCGCGCATGGCCGCGGCGCAGTTGCGCGACTATCTGGAGGCGGGCACCATACGCAACAGCGTGAACATGCCGGAGATCGTGCTTTCCGGTCAGCCGGAGGGTTGCCGCATTCTGCTCATCCATGACAACGTGCCCAACATGGTCAGCAACATTTCTGCCGCCATCTCCCGTGAGGGCATCAATATCAACAACATGCTTAACAAAAGCCGGCAGGAAATGGCTGTCACCGTAATGGAACTGAGCCAGGTGCCAACGGAAGAATTAATTGTGGAGCTTTCATCACAGCCTGGCGTGATCAAGGTAAGATACTGGCATTGATTTTTCGAAGAAGCCGGTTCGGAACGACGTTCTGAACCGGCTTCTTCAATTTGACACAATTTGCATTTGAACAGTTCATAGCGCTCTTTCCTTTTGCCAAACGGTGTAAAATGTGCTATATTAAAAGCCCGGATGTCAATTTGTTGATTTCCGGGAAAGTTTTTGGGATGATGGCCCGTTATCTATACGTAAAGCCATTTTATCCCAAACAAAGGAGCTCCATCCATGATCAAACGCCGAAATGCTCTCCTTATAGTTATCGTGCTGTGCTTAACCTGGACAGGCTTTGCCCTGGCCGACCTGCCCAAGCCCTTCACCCCCCTTGTGTGGGAGGATCTCCCCCCCGTGGTGGAAGGGCAGCACCATTATCTTCTGCTGTGCGTGGATCAGTGGAACGGCAATCCTAAAAATCTTGGCAATACCGACGGCATTGTGCTGGTGACGATGGATACCCGCACAAAAAGGCTGATGCTTACCTCCTTCAGCCGTGAAATGCTGATACAACGGCCGGACGGCGTGATTGGACGGGTCAATTATATCGCCAAGAATTATGGTCCTGAGGCGCTTTGCACGATTTTGAGCACGCACTTTGGCGTGCGTATCGAAAAGTACATGCTGTTTGATATGAATCAAATAGAAGCGATAGTCGATGTGCTTGGCGGTGTGGATATTACCGTGACCAGTGCGGAGGCGGAATACCTTAAACGCTACGCCATCCCGGATAATTCCACCAAACCGCGTATGAACCGTGCAGGCACCTATCACTTCAATGGCCATTCGGCAGTTATTTATATGCGCATCCGGAAAGTTGGCGCCGCCGGTGACCTGGGGCGTACCCAGCGGGTACGCACGGTGTTATCGACGCTTAAGGATACGTGCCGTTCCATTACGATGGATAAGGCCCTGGAGCTAATGGAATCGGTGCTGGATAACAGCCTGATGACCAATTTGAGCGCCGGTGAAATGATGGAAGCGGTGCAGTATGCCATGGAGCTTCGCGGTGCGGCCATGGAGGAGCTTCAAATTCCGTTTGAAGGCGCGTATACGCCAATCACCTATGCCGGCATGTCCACCCGTGAAATTGATTATGAGGCATGCCGGCAAGCCATATGGGATTATCTTGAGAACAGCTTTCTGGTTATTGATTAATAAAAGAAGGTGCGCAATAATGGATTTGTCATCGATGTCTTTTGAGCAATTGCTGGCAAAGGAAGGCCATGCCTGTTCCTGCGGCCACATTCACAGTACCGATCTAAAGTACCTGAAAATCGGCGCGGGGGCGGTGCGCTTTTTGCCGGATGCGCTGAAAGCGGCAGGCGCGCAGAAGCCTTTTATTGTCTGTGACAGGAACACGTATAATGCCGCGTGGCATTTTGTACATCCCGTGCTGGAGGCTTCCGGCGTTTCCTATGTTCTTCATATGCTTTCCCACGAGGCTGTGGAGCCGGATGAATATTCCGTAGGTGCGCTTTGCATGGCGTTTGACGTAAGCTGTGATGTGGTGCTGGCAATCGGTTCCGGCGTAATCAACGACTGCTGCAAGGTGCTTGCCCATACGGCCGGCCTTCGCAGCATGGTGATTGCAACGGCGCCTTCCATGGACGGTTATGCCTCCAATTCCTCTTCCATGATACAAAACCGCGTGAAGGTAACGCTGTACAACGCCTGCCCCGCCGCCATCATCGCCGATGTGGACATACTGAAAAGCGCGCCCCAGCGCATGCTGTGGGCGGGCCTTGGCGATATGC
>JAEWNM010000270.1 GCA_023392755.1 Bacillota bacterium | reverse complement strand
AATATATGACGGTGGACGGCCTGATGGCCAATGTGAAAATCTTTACCCGCGCCATCGTGAAATTGGCCGGAGAGCAATAACGGAAGGGAAACCCATGGGTTTCCCTCAGTGTTTCAACAAAGTGGCTGTCGCCACTTTGTTGAGCTTTTCCCTCGCTACACTGCAAAACGGCGTTGCCATTTTGCGGCCGTTTGCTCGGGCAAGGAGAGAATTTCTTCGAAATTCCTTCGCAAACCACCGCACATGTCGCTGGTTTGCGATCTAGAATCGGAGGGCTTCGACCCTCCGATACCTCCCTGGGTTTTTTGATGGTCTGAGGGAAACCCATGGATTTCCCTGAAGGATAGCTGCTTGGTTGAATCGTGAAGGCGTGAAAGGGGGGCTGTGCATGATTTCCCTGCGGTCGCTGTCGGTGGAAGGGAAAGTGGGCGTCTACCCATTTCACTGCGCCCAGGTGATGTCTTTGGGAACGAGAAGCTTCATATCGTCAGTGACACTGCTGGTGGGGGAGAACGGCACGGGGAAATCAACGCTGATGGAAGCGTTGGCACGCAAGCTTTCCCTCCCCTCCATCGGCGGTGAGGATGCGTCCAGGGATACGACGCTTCAGGGCCTTGATCCCTTGTGCGATGCAATCCGGCTTACCTTTGGCGTTCGCGTAAGGAAAGGCTTCTTTCTCCGGGCGGAGGATTTTTTCAATTTTGTCCGGCGCATCTCGCTGATGCAGGAGGACATGGCATGGGAACTTGACAGGGTTAAGGAGGAAAACGCCCACCGCAGCGCGTTTGCCCAAGGCCAGGCCAGAATGGCCTATGCGTCCTCCCTTTCGGCTCTTCGCAGCCGTTACGGCAGCAATCCGGACGGCCAATCCCATGGGGAAAGCTTTCTGGCTCTTTTCAAGCAACGCATCTGGCCGGGCGGAATCTATTTGCTGGATGAGCCGGAGGCGCCCCTGTCGCCCATGCGGCAGCTGGCTTTGGCGTCCCTCCTCATGGAGCGGGAGGGTGACAGCCAATTCATCATTGCCACCCACTCCCCTATCCTGATGGCATACCCCGGCGCGGATATCTGGTGCTTTGACCAGGCGCCGGTGGCCTCCGTGAAGTATGAAGACTTAGCCCATGTGCAGCTGGTGAGGGATTTTTTGGCCCATCCCCGGCAGTACATGGAAAGGCTGCGCCGGGAAAAGGAGCAGGATAGCTGATCCGCGCAGCAAAAATGCGTTGCGTCTTTTTTGATTGTTCACTATAATAAAAAGTGACAGTTCAATGTTTTGCAATTGTCCATACCCTTTGGAGAATTTCTCTTGGGGTGTAACGAGGGGCCGAAGCCCTTCGCCTGAAATCGTATTCTCCGGCATGAAATCAGCGGGATGCATCGTTGCATGTAGGAAGATGCCCCGCTTCACCCAAAGGAGCGAACCTTTATACTATGATGCAAAGACGGCAGCCGGACAACACCAGAAGGAAGCGGTGGGCATTCCTGATTATACTGCTTTTGGCAGTTGTTTTGGCGGTTGTCCTGATTGGGGCAATCCGGCGTTTGGGGCAGCCAGACGAAGCGTCCGCCGTCCGCCTTCCCTGCCTGGCGGGGCAGCGCGTTACGCCCTTTGGGGAGTATGTGCTGTACTACGACGGCGCGGCCATCCACTGTATCACCGTGACGGGTGCGGTGCGGTGGTCTCTTCCCATCGGCATCGGTGCGGATTTTTCGGTCAGCGACAAGTCCGTAGTGGCTTGGGTGGGCAGCCAGGTATATATTTTGGACCAGAATGGCCGCACAACCTTCAACGACAATCTTGGGCGGCAGGTGCAGTTCGCCCGCATCGGCCAAAAATATGCCGCCGCCGTGATCGGTGAGGATACAAGTCCCGGCCTTGTGATACGCGATTTGAACGGTGCGCCTGTGGACGAGGAAGCGGATGCCTTTTCCGGCCGCATGATGCTGGATGTGGGCTTTTACGGCGAGGATGGGCAGTACGTTTGGACGCTGGCGATGGATGTGTTTGGCACGGTGGCCAATACGATGCTCAATACCTTTGAGGTGGGGCAGATGAACACCGGGAAGATTTCCCTGGGGGAGGACATCACCTACAAAGTGCTGTATGACAGCCAAAACCTCAAGGTCATGAGCACGAGGCGGCTGCGCACCTTCAACTACCGGGGCGCGGAGGATACGGCGACGGCTGTCCTGGTATACGGCTGGAAGCTGATTGCCGATGAAACGCCGCAAAGAGGGGACATCATGATGCTCCTGGCCCCCTCGGCTCAGACAAACAACCAGTATGCCATCAGGGAGGTGCGGCTGCTTTCCGGCACCTCCGACAGGCGGTTCACACTGCCTTCGGCATGCGTGGGTGCCGCCATTTATCAAAAAACCGTATACGCCTTTTCTTCGGAATACATCTACCGCACAGACATGGGCACCCAGCGTTTTTCGGCGCTGAACAGGCCGCAGAATATGGAGGCGCCTACGGATTTTCTGGGCATAACGGCGGGCGGGCGGGCCATACTGGCCTGCGGGGATACGGTTTATGCCGTTACCATGCCTTGACGCGGCCTTAAAGGGGCGAAAGGAGGGTTCCCGGTGAATATTGTGGATTACGCGGTTGTGGCCATCATCGCCCTAAGCGTTCTGTGGGGCTTTTACAGGGGCTTTATACAGTCTGTGCTCAGCATGGGCGCCGTGATCCTGGCGTTGGTAGGCTCCTTCTTGATTTACCCGCAAATCGCCAACATGATCCAAAACAACCAGGACCTTGCCAGGTCCCTGATCCATTATACGGATGCCACCTCTAGGCTGGGAGACCTGGAAATGTCTCTTGCCCAGGTGGGCACGCTTACGCAAAGCGCCATCAGCGCCATCATGCAAAACATACAGCTCCCCTCGCCTATCAATGCCATCCTGCAGCACAACCTGGAGAATCAAGTATTTGCGCAGGCAGGCATCCATACGGTGGCCGAGTATGTGAACCAGACCATTGTGGCAGTGTCCATCAATATCCTGTGCTTCTTCCTGTGCTTTGTGGTGCTGTTTGTGGTCATGTCCATTCTCATCAACATGCTGCGGTGCGTATTCCGCTTCCCGCTGCTAAAGCAGCTGGATTGGCTGGCCGGCGGCCTGTTCGGGGCGCTTCGGGGCGTTGTGCTGTGCTACGCGATGTTTGCGCTGGTGCCTTTGGTGATGACCGTGGTTCCCTTCGAGCAGTTCAGCGAGCTGGTGGAGCAAAGCATGCTGGCGAAGATTTTCAACAATGGCGACCTCATTATGTCCATTATCAATAGAAGATTCTGAACCCAAAACGGAAGCCGCCCCGCCGCAAAAAACGCCGGCGGGGCGTTTTTTTGAATATGTGTCAATATTGCTGTTTCTTCACAAAGAAGCGAAACGAAGCCCACAATATCAGTAAATTGTACACCGTACCGGCCGCCATATACAGGCCGTAGCTTATGTTGGCGGGGGAATCAAGGGGATACAGCACCTGCAAAAGGCCCTTGGCCGCCCAGAAGTTGGGAAATATCCCCAGCGCGTATTGCAGCCCGCCCGAGAACGCGGGCAGCAAAAGCAGAATGGGCACAAGCGCCACGATTCCCGCGCCCTTGATCCAGGCAAAGCCCTCCACCTTGTTTTTCGCGAAGGCGGCCTGGGTCAGCGCCAGAGCGGGGGCAAACAGCGACGAGGACAGGGAAAAGGTGATCACATGCCAGAACCCTATCTTGTCAAACAGCCCGATGGTTCCGATCCTGTATGCGTCGCCGGCCAGCCATTTGGTGCCCAGCAGCACAATAAGGCAGGATAGCACCGTGAGCAGGTAGATATAGGAAAGCTTGAACCTCAAATAGCCGGAAAGCCCGACAGGCGTGGCTGCGATGGTGTGGAGCGTGTGCTCATCCTTGTGGTCCAGCAGGAGGAAGGTGGCCATGGCCCCCACAAAGAAGCCGCCCATGGTAAGTATCATTACAATCGCGATCAAAAGCGCTGTTTTCATCGTAAGGGCCTGTATAAAGCCCATGAATTGCAGCGCCCTGGGGAAAACGAAAGCCGACAGCCCCAGCATAAGCAGGGGAAAGACGCACATGAACAGGTTGATGGGGTCCCTTAAGATGGTTCTGGCCTCATATTTGAGCAAAAACAGATATTTGCGCATAGTCTCACCCCCTTACCGCATGGCGTTTGAAGCCCGGGCTTATGTGTACCAACAGCAGGACGGCGGTCAGCGCCGCCAGGTATCCGAAGGATGCCACAAGCTTTGAGGAATCAAAAGTCCCGGTAAAGGCGGCGGTAAGCTGCACCTGGGCGGCATGGGAGGGCGATATCATCATAAGCCAGTCATATCCTGCCGGGATCACATTCAAAAGCAGCAGGATGGTGGGCAGCGCGAACACCAGGATGTACAGGAAAAGGATGCCTAAAAGAGAGGAAAAATCCCGGCTCCACAGGGAAAGGGAATAGCCCAGCGCCGCATGGGCGGTACCGGATACGGTTACGGCCAGCAGAAGCAGCCCGTAATGCAGTGTGACGCCATGTATTATGTACAGCGCACCGCATGTGATGATTGCCGATTCCAGGCTCAGCGCGAGGGAAGCCAGCATTTTCGATAGAACGATTTGCCCTATGGAAACAGGCATCACCAGCATGGACTTCACCGTACCCTCCTGCCGTTCCAGGTGATGGGAAGCGCCAACCAGCAGGATGGACATCATCACCACATCCGTAAACAGCAGCATGGGCGCGATGGATTGCGCCTCCAGCCTTGAAACGAGCAGGAAGGCGGCAATCCAAAGGACCGAGGTTACCAGGCTGACGGGCAGTATTTTGTAGCTCACCATCCGCCGCATCTCGCCTAAAAAAAGCTTTCTCATCGTTTTCATTGGACCTTGACTCCCGTCACGCGGATGAAGATGTCCTCCATGGACGTCTCCCCGCTGTGGATCGTTTCAATTTCCTTGTCCCTAAGCAGCTTAAGAAAATCTCCGTTGGCGCCGATTGCGTCCATGGGGAAAACGGCGCCCTGCGTCATGCCGTTTTCCTTATACTCCACCTTCAGCTCCCGGCTGCCGTACTTGAGCTTCAAATCCCTGGGGGTGCTAAGCTCCATCAGCTCGCCGTTTACGCAAAAAGCCACCCGGTCGCAAAGCTGTTCCACGTCATTCATAAGGTGGGTGGTTAAAAACACGGTCCCGCCCCGCTTTTTGAATTCCAGTATGATATCCTTCAGTATGTGGGCGTTGCGCGGGTCCAGGCCGTTGGTCACCTCGTCCAGGAACAGCACCCGGGGGCTGTTGAGCATGGCGCGCACGAAGTTCAAACGCACCTTCATGCCCTTTGAATATTCGCCTACCCGTACATCCTTGTGCTCCCAGAGGCCTACCCGCTCCATCAGTTCCTTCACGTCGGCGGTCTTTTTGTAAAAGCCGGAGAAAAAACGTAGGTTTTCCATGGCGGTCATCTTCGAAAAATGCACCGGCATTTCAAACCCTACGCCAATTTCCTCGTAGAAGGATTTGCCTGTGCTTTTCAAATCCTTGCCAAAATAAGCGATCTGCCCCTGGTAGTTGTCCAGCAGCTTGATGAGCAGCTTTTGCGTGGTGGATTTGCCTGCCCCCGACGGGCCCAGCAAACCGAATATTTCCCCCTCCTCCACATCAAAGCTCATGCCCTTTATCGCTTCCTGTTTGGCTTTGGGGTAGCGGTATCTCAGTGAATCGATGGTGAATGCGCTGGTCATGTTTTTTGCTCCTTATGCGCCGCAAGCCCCGAGCGCATCATATCCACCGCCAGTTCCAGATAGCTGTACATTTCCTCGGGGCTGCGGGAATCGGTCAGTTTATGCAAATTCGAAAACAGCAGGTCCAGGGCTCTTTTCACAAAATCCTTGGGGAAACGGCTGTCAATCTTCCCCGCCTCAAAAGCTGCGTCTATCAGCCCGCCAAAGCCCTGGCCAAAGTCGTAATGGAAATAGGGCAGCAGCCGGCTGATCCAGCCGGGGCCTTCCTCCAGCACGCGGTTGGAAAAATGGTACATCCGCTCGTCCTGAAACATGAAAGCCATGGTTTCCCGGGAAAGTGTTTTGATGGTTTCAAAAAAATCCGAAACGTTCAGGCCCCTTGACAGCAGCGGTGCAAAAAAGGCAATTTTCTTTTGCGTGATCTTGTCCAGCACAGCCAGGTACAAACCGAATTTGTCCCCGAAGTGGTGGTACAGGCTTCCCTTACTCATCTGTGCCCTGCGCAACAGATCGTTAAGAGAGGCGTCCTCAAAGCTTTTCCGTGCAAACTCCTCAACCGCCGCGTCGTACAAAAGCGGAAACCGGTCTAAAGGGTTTGCGTCCCCAAGAAGGCTGTTGTAATCGTGTTTCCTGTTCATTGGCAGGTCTCAGTCCTCGTCCGTAAAATTCCGCTTTTCCGCTTTTCGCTTCTTCATTGCGTTAAAGAAGGACAGTTTCACTGCACCCAGCGCCACAACGCCTGCCGCAATCAAGATCCATGCCCACCAAGACATATACCTAGCCTCCTTTATGATTTAGACCAAACGGTCTAAACTGGATGGTCCAATTATAGCAGCCGCATAGAAATCTGTCAAGCTATTGTGGCATGAACTCCCCCCTCAAACCTTCCCAAGGGTTTTTGCAATTCTGGCGGACTTAAGTTGTACTTGCGAAAGGTATCTGCTATAATGAAGCCATCTATGCACAGGAGGCGAAGGATTTGCTGGATGCGCCCGAAAACGGCCCGGAGCGTGAGCCCAGGCTGTTAAGCCCCCTGCAGCTGGCATACATTGGCGATACCGTGTGGGACCTTATGGTGCGAACAAGCCTTATGTATGCGGGCAAGAACCTTCATCACATGCACTGCGCCGCTGTTGCCAGGGTGAACGCAAAGGCCCAGGCCCAGGCGCTTTCCCGGCTGGAGGGCAGGCTCACTTCGGAGGAGGCGGACCTGGTGCGCAGGGGCCGCAACGCCCATCCCCGCCACGGTGCGCCCAAAAACCAGGACCCGGCGGCCTACAGCCAGGCTACGGGGCTGGAAACCCTGATAGGATATCTGTATCTCACGGGGCAGCACGACAGGCTGCGGGAATTATTCAGCTGGTGCCAGGAGGAAAACCTGTCCTGAGGCAGCTTATTGAGGGGGAATTTCATGGCTCCTTGCCATTTGAAGGTGGCGCTTTTGCGCCATACCGCCGACATGCAGGAACTGGTGGCCCTTGGGGCGCGGTTGTGCTATTCCCGGGCGGATGTGGACACACTGAAAAAGCGCGTTGAGGAAAAGGATCAAACGGTTTTCATACAGCGGCTGATGGATATGGGCCATGATTCGGTGATGGAGCACGCTTCCTTCACCTTCGCGGTGGAAGGCGTCAGCCGTATCTGTCTGGCGCAGCTGACCCGCCACCGCATCGCAAGTTTCAGTGTGCAAAGTCAGCGGTATGTATCATATGCCGGCGGTTTTTCCTACGTCGTCCCGCCCCGCATTCAGGCGCTGGGCGAGGAGGCGGCAGCCGAATACGCGCGGCAGATGGAGCAGATTCAGGCATGGTATGACACCTGGCAGGAAAAGCTGGGCACAGGGGAGCAAGGCAATGAGGACGCCAGGTTCGTGCTGCCCGGCGCGTGCGAAACCAGGCTGATCATGACCATGAATGTCAGGGAGCTTCATCACTTTTTCGCGCTGCGCATGTGCAACCGTGCCCAGTGGGAAATCAGGGCAATGGCGAGAGAAATGCACCGTCTTTGCATGGAAGCGGCTCCGCTGCTGTTTGATAAGGCAGGTCCCGGCTGCTTGCGGGGTGCCTGCCCGGAGGGGGAAAAAACCTGCGGCAAAATGGTGCAAATCCGCCGGGAACGGGAAGAGCTTCTCAAAGCCTTGCGGGAATAGGCTGATATGCTTGTGGTTTTAAAATAAGGAGGGCCGGTTCATGGCATTTTACAAGGACTATACAAAGGATAAAAAGAAGGACCACGCCGCCCAGGGTTCCTGGGATGATGAGGGGGCCCATTACAAAACGCCCGCCAAAGCTGTCTATGTGCAGCGGACAGGCAAACCCGCATCCGTCCGCACAGGCAAAAGGCCCGAGGGTTCTGCGCCCGCCGGCGCAGCCCCCGCTTACCGCGCAAGGCCCGAAGGTGCGCAGGGCGAAAGAAAGCCGTATGGCCGCCCGGCGCCAAGAAGCGACTACCGTCCCGCCGCGCAGAAACCCGCTTACCGTGCCCGGCCCGAAAACGGGGAAGGGGAAAAACGCGTCTTTGGCCATCCGGCGCCAAGAAGCGATTTCCGTCCCGCCGGGGACAGGCCCGCTTACCGTGCCCGGCCCGACAGTGCGCAAGGCGAAAGAAAGCCGTATGGCCGTTCCGCGCCCAAAGGCGATTTCCGCCCCGCCGGGGACAGGCCCGCTTACCGTGCCCGGCCTGAAAACGGGGAGGGGGAAAAACGCGTCTATGGCCATCCGGCGCCCAGAAGCGATTTCCGTTCCACCGTGGACAGGCCTGCATTCCGTGCCCGTACAGAAAATGCGGATGGCGGGAAGCGCGCTTATGGCCGGCCGGCGCCTGTCCGGGAGCGTGAAAACCAAGAACCGGCCTATAAGCGCCATGAATACAAGCCTGCTGTGATCTCTCCCGCGCCAAAGCCCGCGGTGGAGGAAGCCATTGACCCCAACGAGAACCTGCTTTCCGGGCGCAACCCCATCAGGGAGGCCATCAAAAGCGGCAGGGACATTGAAAAGCTTCTGGTGGCCAAGGGTGATTTGAGCGGTTCCGCCAGGGAGATCATCGCCATGGCCAGGGAAGCCCGCATTCCCGTGCAGGAAGTGGAGCGTGTGCGGCTGGACGAGATCACCAAGAATCATCAGGGCATGCTTGCCTTTGCCTCCGCATACCAATACGCAACGGTGGAGGATATGCTGGCGCAGGCGAAGGCCCAGGGAGAGGAACCATTCCTCATTTTGCTGGATGGTATCACCGATCCCCATAACCTGGGGGCTGTCATCCGCACCGCGGAATGCGTGGGCGCCCACGGCGTCATCGTGCCCGAACGCCGCTCCGTGGGCCTGACGCCCGCTGCGGTAAAGGCCTCCGCCGGCGCCGTGGAGCACGTAAAGGTGGCCAGGGTTGGAAACCTGACGCGCGTCCTTCAGGATTTGCAAAAGGCAGGGCTATGGATCACAGCCGCCACGACCGACGGGGAGGATTATCGGAAGGCCGACATGAAGGGCCCGCTGGCGCTCGTCATCGGTTCGGAGGGCGAGGGCATCAGCCGCCTTGTGCAGGAACACTGCGACAGAACCGTGTCGCTGCCCCTGAAGGGTCAAATTGGTTCCCTTAACGCTTCGGTTGCGGCCGGTATCCTGATGTACGCCGTCATGGCCGCAAGAAACGTATAGTATAGAAATGCTTTGCAAAGGACAGGGAATGGGATGACGGAGCAAAACCGCAGCAGCATGCCCAAGGATGAAGGCGAGGCCTTTGCCGTAGGAAAGGAAGACCGCTTTGCCGCCCTTTCCGACGAGGAGGTCGTAACGCTGGCCCAGGAGGCCGACGGTACCGCCCTGGAGTATCTGCTGAACAAGTACAAAAATTTTGTGCGGAGTAAAGCGCGCAGCTACTTCCTCATCGGCGCAGACCATGAGGATATCGTGCAGGAAGGCATGATCGGCCTGTACAAGGCCATCCGCGACTTCAAGCCCGATAAGCTGTCATCCTTCCGTGCCTTTGCGGAGCTGTGCATCACACGTCAAATCATTACCGCCATCAAGACCGCCACCAGGCAAAAGCACATCCCCCTCAACAGCTATGTTTCCCTGAACAAGCCCCTGTATGATGAGGAATCCGACCGTACGCTATTGGATGTGATCATCGAGGGCCGGGCCACCAACCCGGAGGAACTGCTCATCAGCCAGGAAGACCTGATGAGCATACGGGACAAGATCGACGAGGTGCTTTCAGGGCTTGAGCAGGAGGTGCTGGCCGCTTATCTGGACGGCGAGAGCTACCAGGAGATTGCTGAAAATCTGGGCCGCCACGTAAAATCCATTGACAACGCGCTGCAAAGGGTCAAACGCAAGCTGGAGAAATTCCTGGAGGAAAATCACTGAATCGCTGTTGACAAAAAAGCTGGAAATCGCTACAATTAGCTTTGACTGGCACGAGATGTGCGGACATGCGGGTGTAGCTCAATGGTAGAGTTCTAGCTTCCCAAGCTAGCTACGTGGGTTCGATTCCCATCACCCGCTCCAACCGCAACACTCCCCGCCGGGCAAA
>JAEWNM010000149.1 GCA_023392755.1 Bacillota bacterium | reverse complement strand
GGCCCGGCCGATGCGGCCGTAGCCGATGATGCCCAGTGTTTTGCCTTCAAGCTCGACCAGGGGATAATCCCAGAAGCAGAAGTCGGGGCAGCTGGCCCAGCGGCCGGCCTTTACTGCGTCGCTGTGGCGGGTTACATGATGGCATGCCTCCAGAAGCAGCGCGAAGGTGAACTGCGCCACCGCCGCCGTGCCGTAGGTGGGTATGTTGCACACGGGGATGCCCTTTTCCGCGGCCGCCGCCACATCCACCACATTGTAGCCGGTGGCCAGCACGCCGATGAAGCGAATAGAGGGGCAGGCGTTAAGCACCTGTTTTGTGACGGGCGTTTTGTTGGTATAAACGATGTCGGCGTCCCCGATGCGGGATATGGTGTCCTCCGGGGCCGTGCGGTCGTATACGGTCAGGCTACCAAAGGCTTTCAGGGCGTCCCAGCTCAAATCGCCGGGATTCAAAGTGTAGCCGTCCAATACAACGATTTTCATGTTGATTGTTCTCCTTTATTAATTATAGTTAATATATAACAATCGGGCCCCTCCCTTCGCCCGGCGGGCGGGAGGAGGGGCGGCAAAATTACACCAGCGTCCAGGCGTTGTTCAAAAAGCGTTTTGCGTTGGCGACCACCATATCCGGGTCTTCCTCGCCCCAGGGCTTGACCTCAAAGGATACGATGGGCCGCTTGCCTTCCTTCAGGTAGCCTATGTCAAAGAGCTTGCGCAAAAAGCGCACCAGCAAATCGGTATCCACCTCGCTTAAGGGGAAGCCGAAACGCGGGTGCTGGTCGCCATAGGCCGGGGCACCCTTGGTCAGCACCGAATTGGCGATGTGCACGTGGCGGATATAGGGCACGATGGGATCGACGCACGCATCGATGCTTTCGTGCAGCTGCGTCATGTGGCTCAGGTCCACCATCAGGCCGAAGTTGTCCTGCTCCCTCAAAACGTCTTTCACAAAGCGCAGCGCGCGCTCCGTAGGCCCGATCAGCGAACATTTTTCCACGTCATAATCGAATATTTCCAGGTTTACGGGAATATCGCCGTTTGCCCTGGCGTAGGCGCATATTTCATGGGTGCTTTTGAGCAGCGCCTGATAATGGGCCTCAATATGGGCTTCCTCATACTTGCCCGCCAGGAAGGCGATGCCCTGGGCGCCCATTTCCACACATTCGTCGATGCAGCGCTTCATGCGCTCCACGGCGCGAAGGCGCAGCGCCTCATCCAGGCTGTTCAGGTTCTCCTGGTTGCGCATCAGCTGGGGCTGAGCGCCGTAGGTCATGGTAATGCCGCTCTGGCTGACCAAATCGGCAACGCGCTTGCGCAGCGCCGGGTCGGCAATGCGGGTAAGCTCGATGCAGTCAAAATAATCGTCATTGAGCACGCGGCGCACCGTTGCCTCGATGTCGCCCTCGCCGGACATGGCAAAGGGATAAGCCATAAAGTGTACCAGCCCGACCTTCATAAAATGCTGTATTAAACCGTGCATATTCCGTTCCTCCCGAAAAATTTCTTTTTTTGCAGTATTCGCCATAACCCACGGCAAATCCTACTCCCACAGCGTGCAAAAAATGCCGGGCTCACACGCCGCCCTCTGTGCCGCGCATATCCTCCGCCAGGGCTTCAAGGGCCGCCTTAAGCCCCCGGGCGATGTCGGAAACAGACATGGCGAAGGTGGGCTCCTGCCTGCGCGCGGCCTGCTCCATGGCGTAGGGCACGTGGATGAAGCCGCAGCGCATATGGGGAAATTCATGGGCGGCAAGGTGCAAAACGCCGTACATCAGGCGGTTGCACACAAACGTGCCGGCCGTGTTGGACACGGCGGCGGGCAGGCCCCTGTCCCGGATAGCCTGCACCATGCTTTTGATGGGCAGCGTGGAAAAATACGCCGCCGGGCCGCCCGGCACGATGGGCGTATCCGACGGCATCGCACCGCCGTTGTCGGGGATTTGAGCATCCATCATATTGATGGCCACCCGCTCCGGGGTGATGGCGGCGCGGCTGCCGGCCTGGCCTATGCATACCACGGCCGTTGGCCTGATATCGCGGATGGCCCGGGCCGCCGTATCCATGGCCTTGGAAAACACCGTGGGCACCGTCAGCTTTACAACCTCGGCACCGGCTATTGTATCCGCGACCAGCTTCACGGCCTCCTGGGCCGGGTTCACCGTCTCGCCGCCAAAGGGGTCAAAGGCGGTCAGCAGTATCTTCATGTACAGTCCTCCCTGTGCCAAGATTATATAACGCCTTTGCCGCGCAGGCAAGCCATACCGGCATGGTTTGCCGGGTGAACCGCCATGCAAGGCAGCCCCGCGTTTCAAAACGTTTCTTTTACAAAGCCGGCGCGCCGTGGTAAAATATTTCGGGCACATATTTTTGCCAAATAAAGGAGCGGACGCATGATATTTGATTCTGTCGGCAATTTCCGCCGGTACCTGGGCATAAGCCCCCTTTTGGACAAGGCGCTTTATTTCCTTTATGAAAACGGCTTTGCGGATGTAAAGCCCGGCCGCTATGCATTGGATGGGGACAGCGTATATTATATGGTGCAGGAGCCCGCCTTAAAGCCCCTGGAGGAAACGCGCTGGGAGGCCCACCGCCAGTATGTGGATATTCAGCTCGCCCTGGCGCCGGGGGAGGCGATTGCCTGCGCCGACGCAGGCAAGCTTGACGGCTGGCAGGCCTATGACCGTGAGCATGATATCCAGTTTTGCGACAGCGGGGAGGAAGGCATTTTGCTGCCCATGGAGCCGGGCTGCTTTGCCGTGTTCTTTCCCAGCGACGCCCACCGGCCCGTGATACGCGCGGGCGCGGCCCAAAGCGGGCGCAAGGTGGTATTCAAGGTGAAAGCGTAACGGCGAGGAGGCGCGCCATGACCTGCCGGTACAAGGACGCGGGCTGCGGCGGCTGCCCCCATATCGGCCTTGCGTATCCCGAACAGTTGAAAAAGAAGCAGGCGCTTGTGAAAAAGCACCTGTCCTTCTTTGGCAAACCGCGGCCCATATTGGGCATGGATGACCCGTACCATTACCGGAACAAGGCGATAACCACCTTTGCCGCGGCAAAGACCGGGCTTGTTTCGGGCATCTACCGGGAAGGCACCCACCAGGTGATCCCGGTTGCTAAATGCCTGCTTCATGCGCCCAACGCGGATGATGTGCTGGGCGCGGTGCGGGAAACCGCCATGGAATTTGGCCTTGACGCCTTTGACGAGGACAGGCAGACTGGTTTTTTGCGCCACGCGCTTTTGCGCAGGGGCCACTATTCCGGCCAGATTCTGCTGGTGCTGGTGACGGCCGGCGCGCGCTTTCCCAATCGGGATGCGTTTGTGGCCCGCCTGCTTGAAAAATGCCCCATGATCGGAAGCGTGGTGCAAAACATCAATCCCCGCCGGACCAGCGCCGTACTGGGCTTTGTGGAGCATGTGCTTTATGGGCCGGGCTATATCGAGGATACGCTTTGCGGGCTTCGCTTTTTCATATCCCCCCGGTCGTTTTACCAGGTGAACACCGTGCAGGCGGAGGCCTTGTACCGGGAGGCCATCCGCCTGGCGGAGCTTGACGGGCGGGAGACGGTGATCGACGCCTATTGCGGCATAGGCACGCTGACGCTGATCGCGGCCCAATATGCCGGGCAGGCCATAGGCATTGAAATCAATCCCGCCGCCATTGCCGACGCAGGGCGCAACGCGCAGATCAACGGCATGCAAAACGTATCGTTTGTAAAGGGCGACGCGGGCCGGGTGATGGTGAAGATGGCCAAGGAGGGCAAAACCGCCGGCGCTGTGTTCATGGACCCGCCCAGGGCCGGGTGCAGCGAGGAATTTCTTGAGGCGCTGTGCGCTCTTTCCCCCAGGAAGGTGGTGTACATCTCCTGCAATGTGGAAACCCAGAGCCGGGATATGCATTATTTGCATGCGCACGGGTATAAGGTGCGCGCCATGCAGCCGGTGGACTTGTTTCCCCATACGGAGCATGTGGAGTGCGTGGCATTGATGGTGCGGGAAGACAAATAAATAAGCCCAGAATGGCTTGGAATCAAAGGTTTCCGGACTTTCGATAACAATCATCGACTGATGGAAACCTTGTTTTCTATCTTCAACAGTTGCACAGGAAGGAAAACGTTGTTGGGTTGAGGCTAGAGAACTGCTTTTTTACCGCGAGACAAGGGAACTACTGGTTTAGGATAGGTTGAGATTAGAGAACTGTTTATATGTGAACATAGTGAAAGGCAGTAGCCCTATTACAGAACTACTGCCTCATTTATGTTATTTTCCTAAATCATCTTTAAGATGATGCGTTTCCTTAACGACCTGCCTTGTGAGTTGACTGAATACGAAAAGAATTATGTAGGGGCTCTCTTGGGAAAAATATCTATTTACGATGACCACATCATTGTTGAATTCAAATCAGGTATCGAAATACAAATTAACGAATAAATATGTAATGCTAGATCACCTGCAGCTCTTGTGTCTAAGTTGCAGGTTTTGTCGTCTGTAAACATTTAATATGCAAATATTGTATAT
>JAEWNM010000096.1 GCA_023392755.1 Bacillota bacterium | reverse complement strand
ATAGCCCAGACCATCGCCATTATTGAAAAGAATGGGGGAAAGCTTTCCGTATCCTCCGTTCTGGAACGCGACCCGGAAACCGGAGAATGGCGCTTTAACTTAGGAAGCGGCGTATCTGATTCTGTATTGGCGGAGCGGGAAAGGCAATGGCGTAATAACCATTATCTTTCAAGTGCGTATTATCCGACAGCGAATGACTGCGTAAACGGCATAAACAATTTGAAAGGGCTGAAGGCGCGGTACGGTATTCCCAAGGATATGGATGAAGCGTTGATGCTGAAGGTTTTCGCCATATATTCCGAAATGCAGATGAACCTGTTCAATTCACAACCCATTGTCATCGCCAAGGAAGTGGCCTACGAAACGGTGATCGAGGTGGAAACACGGTCCATGCTGCTGCCGGGCATGGAAATTGCGGTCGGCACAAAAAGGGTATACCCAAGGTCTACCCTGGCTTCCCAGATCATCGGCTATACCGGCGCCATCTATTCCAAGGAAAAGTATGAGGAGCTGAAAGCCAAAGGCTATTCCTTCAACGATTTTATTGGCCGGGATGGCATAGAGGCATCCATGGAGGATTGGCTTACCCAGAATTCTTCGCTCCGCCAGGGCTACAAGGAGCTGGAGCGGGACAGAATGGGCAAAGTGACACGGGTTATTTCCTCCGCCGAGCCGGAGGACGGCAACAATGTGAAGCTCACGCTTATCGCCAGTTACCAGCAGCAGGCTGAACGGGCCATTGCCAGCAATGTGAACGCTACGCGCGACAAACAGGAAAAGGAAATGGTCAAGTCAGGCTGGAAAGAAAATAACAAGGACGATATCGCCGAACGGAATTGGGAAAAATACCCCATTCTGCTGGCTGAGCACGGTGTAATGATGGTGATCGACATGCAGGGCAGGGTACTGGCCATGGCCAATTATCCTACCTACGATTTAAATGCGCTGGTGGCAGGTGGCGAGCAGGCCAGGCAGATTCAAATGGATCCCCGAAAGCTGCTGATGAATTTCGCCATTCAGGCACGCGGGGCCCCCGGTTCCATATTCAAGATGGTTACCGGCCTTGCGGCATTGATGGAGGGCGAAAAAACACAATTTACTGTCGATACGCAAATTGATGACGAAGGCTATTTTACAAAGTACGAGCAGGATATGTCAAAAGCGCCCAAGTGCTGGATATCGCCCTCCGACAGGCATCTGCATCAAAATCAGACGATTGTGGAAGGGATCAAGAACTCCTGCAACTACTTCTTCTTTGACTTGGGCAGCCGCCTGTTTGAAAACGGCGACACGCTGTACAAATATGCGTCTCTCCTTGGCTTGACATCCAAAACGGGTATTGACCTGACAGGTGAAGTGCGCAGCGTTGTGGGTACGCAAAACACGCTGTATGACCCTGAGCGGGCAATGGGGGAAGCGTACCAGGATACGTCAAAACCCATTCTCGTTTTCAATTCCCTGAAAACTCATCTGAAAAACTTTGGCGCAAGCCGCAAGATCAGCTATGACGAGGAAAGGCTGAACCGGTGTGCCAAGCGGCTGATGGATATGGCGGTGAACACCACTCAGGGCCCGGATGGCGAAACCTGGATCACCAACATGCGCGTCATCCTCATGGAAGAGCTCAACATGACCCAGGAAATGGTATATTTGCAGGCCGTTATTGGCGATGCCTTCGGCTGGTTGAATGAAATCAAGTGGGGCGGCAGCTACGCTATACAATCCGCCATCGGCCAGGGCATTACCATTTTAACGCCGGCCGCGGTATCCCGGTATGTAGCGGCTATAGCCAACGGCGGGGATGTGTACAACCTGATGCTGGTGGATTCCATTATTTCTCCGGAAGGTGAAGTCATCAGCCAGCGGACGCCTACCCTCGTCAATTCCATAGAAGGGGCGGAAGATTATCTGCTTCGTATCAAGGAAGGCATGCACAAGGTGGTTGACGAAACGGGTACGGCCGCAAGGCATTTTCGGGATTTTGACTATCTTGAGCAGATAGCCGCGAAGACCGGAACGGCTGAAAACTCCAAGATCGACTTGGAGAACAACTCCTGGTTCGTTGCCTTTGCGCCGTTTGACAAGCCGGAGATTGCCGTCGTATCCTTTATTCCCAACGGCTATTCCGGTGCCGATGCGGCTCCTTCGGTCAGGGCATTTATTGAGTGGTATATGAATCAAAAGACGCTGCGCACGGAGGAATCCACATTGCCCGGCGGCAATCAGCTCAGCCCATGATGAGCCGGAAAGGACAGACCTGATGAGCCAAGCATGGATGATCGCCTCTGGAAAGGGCGGAGTGGGGAAGTCGACATTGGCCGCAGCCCTGGCCGTAGGTCTGGCCATGCGTGAACAGCGCGTGGCGGTGGTTGATGCGGATATCGGCCTTAGAAGCCTGGATGTTATGCTGGGTTTGGAAAACCATATCGTATATGATCTGGTAGATGTGATCCGGGGCGCTTGCAAGCTTAAGCAGGCGCTTGTACCCCATTGGCGCTATCCATCGCTTTCCCTTTTGCCGGCCGCCCAGATGTGCGATTCTGCCCAGGTCACCGCATTGGATATGCAGCGTATCATTCAAAGGCTCAAGAAAAATTTCGCCTATGTGCTGGTGGATTGTCCCGCCGGGATCGGCAGGGGTTTTCAAAACGTTTTGGGCGCTGCGGATGACAGCATTCTTGTCACTACGCCGGATGATATCGCCATGCGGGATATTGAGCGGGTTTGCGGGCTGATTGCCGATTACGGCTTGCCAAGGCCTATGCTGATTGTCAACCAGGCCATGGGTGATATGGTGCGATCCGGTGAAATGTATCCGCCCCAGACCGTTGCCCAAACGCTGGATTTGCAATTGCTTGGTGTTGTGCCAAAATCCGAACAGGTGTACCGCCAGCTTCTTGGGCATATGACCGCCATAGAGGGCAAGGGGAATGTGCAGGCGGCCCTTAACAGAATTGTGCGCCGGCTCGTAGGCGAGCAGGTGCCCCTCCCCGTGATTGAAAAGGACTCCCGCACGGCATTTATGCGTATGTTCCGCCGGGAGAAAAAGGGAAGTGAATGGCTATGATGATCAGCGAAAACAGGCGCTCCAAAGCGCATCTGGACATAATACTGATTATACTCACTTATGCTCTGGCCATATTCGGCGTGCTGGCAGTAACCATTGCAACGTATACAACGGAATCGGCACCTGGAAATACATTGCTCAACAACATTGTTGACTCTACGTATGGCCAACGTCAGGCTTTGTTTTTATTGATTTCGCCCATTATTCTGGGTGTAATCGTTTCCTTCCGGTATGAAAGCTATCGCTTGCTGGCCCGTTTTTTCTATTATATCAGCGTATTCCTTTTGTTTTTGGTTCTGGTAACATCGCAGGTCAGAGGCGTGAAGGCTTGGATGAACACATTGTGGGGCTACACCATTCAGCCGTCGGAGTTTGCGAAACTGGGCATGATACTTGTGCTTGCCAGAATTCTATCCAGAGACAATTCGCCCATGTCTACTTGGAAAGATTTCATGCGCATCATGTCCATTATCATTATTCCCGCGGTTCTTATTCTGCTGCAGGAAGAATGGGGTTCCTTGATGGTGCTTATCTTTATATTTGCTGTAATGCTGTATTTTGGCGGCGTCAAACTCAAGGTTTTGATGGGCCTGGCCACGGCAGGCGTGGTGCTTGTATTGGCCGTATATGGGGTAGCCGTGGCCAGCGGCAGCGACAATTACCGTGTGCAGCGGATTCTTTCTTTCTTTAATCCTGAAATGTATTCTTCCAATGAAGCCTATCAGATGACCCAATCCAAAATCGCCATCGGCTCCGGCGGCATTTCCGGAATAGGTATGTTTGTGAACGGTTCCATGAGCCAGCTGGATTATGTGCCGGCCGACTGGACAGATTTCGTTTTTTCCACCATTGGGGAAGCTTTCGGCTTTATTGGCTGCGGCATTGTGATGCTTTTATATCTTCTGATCATACTGCGCATGATTTTCCTGGCCCGTTTCACCCAGGACAAGTTTGGGCAACTGATCATTATTGGTGTGATGAGCATGTTCCTGTTCCATGTTTTTCAAAACATCGCCATGACGCTGGGGCTGATGCCGATTGCCGGCATCCCGCTGCCGCTATTAAGCTATGGCGGATCAAACATGGTAACCAACATGGGCGGCGTGGGCCTTGTTCTCAACGTGGTCAGAAACCGAAGCCTGTCCGCATATATCAATGCGCCTCAACTCCGGGTAAACAAGTATCGGTAGATACCTTTCAAAGGGCATGGAGCAAAAAGCCGGGGCGCTTGCGCTGCCCCGGCTTTATATATGCGGACGGCTATCGTTACAGATGGCGGAACAATGATACGACTTTGCCCAGAATGGTCACATCCGGGGCGAAGATCGGCTTCATAGTGGGATTTTCCGGCTGGAGGCGGAATATGCCGTTTTCCTTGTAAAACCGTTTTACGGTTGCCTCATCCTCCATCATAGCCACAACGATATCGCCGTTATGGGCATCGGGCTGCTGCCGTACCACTACATAGTCACCGTCCATAATGCCGGCGCCTATCATGCTTTCACCCTTGATATGCAGTACGAAATAAGTGCCTTCACCCACCATGCTCTCCGGCAAGGCAATATTTTCCTCAATATTTTCTTCGGCAAGGATGGGCATACCTGCCGTTACGCGGCCAACAAGCGGCACCGAAACCGCTGACAGCCGTGGAAATAAATCATCCCCCAGCACCTCCATCGCCCTTGGTTTCATGGAATCCCGGTGAAGGAGGCCTTTCTTTTCAAGCCTTGTCAAATGTCCGTGTACGGTGGATGTGGATTTTAAGCCCACCGCATCGCCGATTTCCCGGACGGATGGGGGATAGCCCTTGGTTTGAACTTCTGACTTTATGAATTCCAGTATTTTTTGCTGGTTATCGCCCCGTGGTTTTTTCATGGCACTACCGCCTTAATTGCTTTAAATTTGAGTCAAGTATACCATAGCACATAGTCAATTGCAATAAAAATCAAACATTTGTTCTCTATATCTATGCGTCGGTACTATGGATTGCCTGCTATACACACATGCAAAGCCTTCATTCTTCCTGCTTTTCCCTTTGCTCCATATCTTTCGCCTTTTCGGGCAGGCGCACGTACTTCGCCGCTTCCTTGCGCCTTAATTCGGTCATGGCGGCGTAGTGCTTTCGGGTGGTATTGACGTCCGAATGGCCCAGAACATCGGCTACCAGATAGATGTCACCAGTTTCGTGGTACAGATTGGTGCCAAAAGTGCTGCGCAGTTTGTGAGGGCTGAGCCTTTTTTTAAGGGGGGCCGCCAGCAGCGCGTATTTTTTAACAAGATTCTGCACGGCACGCTGGGTGATGCGGCGCTTTTGAAGAGAAAGAAACAATGCCTCCTCATGGCCCGGCAGGGGAGTTATGTGCTTTCTTTCACCAATATACGAAAGCAGCGCATCCGCCACCTCCTGCGGGAAGTACAGCATGACTTGATTTCCGCCTTTGCGCGTAACGAGAAATGCGTTCTGTGTGAAATCGATATCATCCAGGTTAATGCCGACGCATTCGCTGACACGGATGCCTGTACCCAAAAACAGGCATAGCATGGCGTAATCCCTTGACCTAGTGAGCTCCTGGTATTTTTGCTGCCTGGAAGACAGCCTGTCCCCGCTTTGCACGATGGAAAGCATTTTCTCGATTTCCTTTTCCTCCAAACGAAGGATGGGCTTTGCATGCAGCTTGGGCAGGGGAACGAGCGTAGTCACGTTGGAGGTGATCCGGCTGCCGGAGAACAGATATTCAAAAAAGGAGCGCAGGGTGGAAAGTTTGCGCATGATGCCCAATTCGTGGTTATATACAGGTTTGGAGATAAGGCTTTCGCTGTCATCAGTCTCCATATTCCTGTAGTACATTGTTAAATATTCTACATACTGTTCCAGGTCACGCTGCGTAACAGCATCAATATCCACATCCTTGATTCCTCGCATATCCGTATGCTCAAACCGCGGCAGCTCCATAGTCAAAAATGTAAAGAAAATTCGAAGGTCGTAGGCGTAAGCCAGCCTGGTCAGCGTACTGGTGGTTGTGCTGATGGCGCGCAAAAAGTCGCCGCAGGAGGGCGGCAGTTCCTTGGCTACCTGGCGGATAAGCTCCGTCCTTTTTTCATTTGTCCGCTTCAAATAATCCGACTGCACACAGACAGCTCCTTTCAAACAAGGCGCTTTTCACCGGCGGATACAGGCAAACTCCCAAGTGGCATTGGGAAAACCGCTTACAATGGCGATTACACGCATTCAAAATACAGCGCACAATAATATCATGCAGCACAATGTACCAAACGCTTTAATTGAATGAAAATGCCTGGGGCATAGCGCTTTTGGTATAAAACGCGATCCTCAAGCAACAGCATATCGGATATTGCTTTTTTTGTCAATACTATTCGTAAAAGTATCCTTTCGCGAATAGTTTAATATGCGCCGGGACAGGGTATCAGCCCTGCCCCCCCATGCTCATTTCACGCCTTTCTTTTGTTCGGCGGCGGCAGCCGGCGCGGAAGGCTCCGCCTGCTGGCCGTTGATACGCAGATACTCCTGAATCTGTTCTCTGGCCAGCGCGTCACAGCGGTTGTTTTCCGGATGATCGGAATGGCCTTTGACCTTATGGAAGGTAATCTGGTGCTTTTTCATTTGATGCAGCAAAAGCCGCCAAAGATCCTGGTTCTCCACCTGCTGTCCCCCGGCGGTCTTCCATCCATTGGCTTGCCAGCGGTCAATCCATTTTTCCTCAAAGGCGTTTACCAAATATGCCGAATCGGAATACAGCTGCACACGGCAGGGCATTTTCAAGGTACCAAGACCGCTGATGGCCGCAAAGAGCTCCATTCGGTTGTTGGTGGTGCCGGGCATAAAACCGGAAACCTCTTTTCGGTGTTCCCCAAAGCATAGGATTGCGGCCCATCCCCCGGGCCCGGGATTGCCGGAGCAAGCGCCATCCGTATAAATTTGCACAAGCTTGTTCGACTCTGCGGGGTTTTGCATGCGGTAGTTACTCCTCTTTTGTCAATTGGACGCCATTTTTTTAAGCTTTTCGGCGCAGGCATCCATAGCGGCTATCACGATGCCCCGGAATCCGTGCTTTTCCAACTCGTATATGGCCTCAATGGTGCTTCCGGCCGGAGAACATACTGCATCCTTTAAAGCACCGGGATGTGTGCCGGTCTCCAGCACCATTTTCCCTGCTCCGATCATGGCCTGGGCCGCCATCTGATAGGCCACATCCCTGGGAAGCCCCAGGCGGACGGCTCCGTCACCCAGCGCTTCAATAAATGTATACATATAGGCCACGCCGCTTCCGCTTACCGCCACCACGCCGTCCTGCAGCCTTTCAGGCAGCGTCTTTACCGAACCCAGCGCCGCAAACATATCCCTGGCCCAGGCCATCATATCCGGGGTAAAGGAGGTTTCTTCACACAAAACCGTCATGCCTTCCCCCACCGTCACCGGCGTGTTGACGGATACGCGTAGAATGGACGGCTTCAGCGGTGCAAATGCTTCCGTCAAGGAAGCGAACGACCACCCTGCGGCGATGGAAATAACATGCTTATCCCCAATGTGGGGTTTGATTTCCTGTATGACCGCACGCAGAAAGTAGGGCTTTACAGCAAGAACCACAACATCGCAGGACTGAACCAACTGGATATTGTCCCCCGCCGACAAAACGCCAAAGGCTTCCGCAATCTTTGCCCGCTGAACGGGGTCCCGCCTTGAAATGATCACATCAGTTCCCTTTACAAAACCCTTTTGCAAAAGGCCTTTGAAGATTGCGCAGGCCATGTTACCGGCGCCGAGGAAACCAATTTTCATCAGCGACTCCCCCCTTCACATCCTCCTGATTATACCATAGCGTTTTGGGATTATCCAATCCTTTTTTCCATTGAAACGCCTAATTGGATATTGACAGCATGTCTTTTGCAAGGTATAATAAAATTCGTTCGGCACTTAGGGGCATGGTGTAATGGTAACACGTGGGTCTCCAAAACCTTTGTTGAGGGTTCGAGTCCTTCTGCCCCTGCCATAAATAGACTATGATTTTAATACAAAGTCATAGTCCTTTTCTTTTTTTCCTGCACAAATCAAGTCACAAACGGCTTTTGCACCCAA
>JAEWNM010000039.1 GCA_023392755.1 Bacillota bacterium | reverse complement strand
GTGTACATTTCCTTTTGCACGATGTCGGTGGTGTCCCCCACCCCCCGCAAAAACAGCTCCGTATGTTCAAAAACCGGGGTGCGCACCTCCCGGTAACCCGCCCCGGCGGCGGCATTCCGCATGATTTGCTCCAGCGCCTGCCAGCGCCCGCTATCCTTGGGCAGCACATCCTTGGTGCCCCTTGGTGCCTGTGTCAGCATATTGATTTCCTCCTCATATCCTCATGCGGTAACGTATCTCCCATACGTCTTTCCCACAAAACTCCTGGCTCTTCCTTGCTCCGTCGCGCTCAAACCCAAAATGTTCATAGGCCCGCCGCGCTCTATGATTGTCTTCCAGCGTCCATAGCACACAGTCGGTAAATCCCTGCTTTTTAAGCTCTTTTACCGCCCACTCAAGCATCATCTTTCCGAGCCCCTGATGCCAGTATTCCGGAAGCACGTAAATGGATACGATCTCCCCAAAAGAATCCGGCAGGTCATCATCCCTGGTTTTCATCATGCTGGTGACGCCGATAATGCGGCCATCAAGGTCCAGCACTGCCACATTGTAGTCTGTGATCTGGGAAAACCGGGCCCGGTACTTTTCTTCCCAGCTTTCATAGGTAAGGCCGTCCAGGTAGTCCTGAGGAATCATGCCCTGATAGGCGGCCTTCCAGGTGTCCACATACACGATGCCCATGCCGTGGATGTCGTTCACGGTAGAATACCTGATCACAAAATCATTCTCCATGAAAAATGCTGAGCCCCCTTTCCGGGTGGATGCTTGGATATAAAAAACGTCCCATGCCTGTGCATGGGACGAATTTCACAACTTCGTGGTGCCACCCCGCTTGAAAAGGTTTCCCTTTTCCACTCGAATCCCGATAACGCGGGACACGCGCCTGATCTCTCAGGAAGCTCCGGGGTGTCGTTCCCCCGTCCCTTGGCAAAGGGGCTTGCAGCCTAAGGCCCCTCTCTCTTCATGCCGGAAACGGGATACTCTTCCCATCAACGCCGGATATGTGGGAATTATACAATGGGAGGCAACACATGTCAAGAGCGGGAAGGGGAAGATGCAATCCGGGCATCTTCTTACCCTGCTGCCTTACAGCACATATTCCTTCTTTGCCCCAGGCCTGCCGGTCATCTCCCGGCGCTTTTTCGCGAATTTCTCATTTTCGTTGCCCAGCACGGCATAGGAAGCGATCTTGCTTTCTTCCACGCCCGGCTGGTTGAAGGCGTCTATATCAAACAGTTCCCCGGCATAGGCGGTAGCCATTTGGAAGAAATACAGAAGCTGGCCGATTGTATGCGCATTCACTTCCGGCAAGGTGATCGTTTGGCTCATGCGCCCGGCCCTGTACAGCGCGTATTCCGTTCCCTGAAGCTCCGCGGCAATCAGCTGGTTCAGGCTTTTGCCGCCCAGGAAGGCCACATCCGGAAACTGCTCGCATCCATGGGGAATGGGCGATTCGTTGCGGAAAGCGCCCACCTTCAAAAAGGTGATCACCTTGTCGTAAGGGCCTTCCGTGTACAATTGCAGCTGGCTGTGCTGGTCGGTAACACCCAGGGCTTTGGTGGGCGTCTGACCCACATTCACGGCCATGCCCTTGCGTGTAACGTTCTTGCCCAGGGATTCCGCCCACAGCTGGCAGAACCAGTCGGCCATGTATCTTAGGCTGTCGGCATAGGGCATAACAACCTGCACGTTCATGTCCATGTCCTGTATGGCGATATACTGCAATGCCGCTTCCAGCAGCGCGGGATTCCGCCACACATCATCCGTTTTGCAGCGGGCGTCCATGTCCCTGGCGCCGGCAAGCATCGCCCTGATGTCGATGCCGCAGACCGCCGCGGGCAAAAGCCCCACGGGGCACAGCTCCGAAAACCGCCCGCCCACGCTGGCGGGAATATGGAACAGCCTGAATCCCTCCGCCCTGGCCAACTGTATCAAATTGCCCTTTTCACGGTCGGTGGTGGCGATAATATGCTTTTGCCAGCCCGCGCCCACTTCCTTTTTCAGCAGCTCGCTGATGATCAGGTACTGGCTCATGGTCTCGGCGGTGGCGCCTGACTTGGTGATTACATTGAAGCAGGTTTTTTTTATGTCGATAACATCCAGCAGCGACTGCATCCGCTCCGGGTCGATGTTGTCTTCCACATAAAGCTTGGGGCCGTTCCGCTTTCCCGCGGGCAGTTCGTTGTAGCGCATATGGTTCAGTGCCTGCTGTATGGCAATGGGGCCCAAGGCCGATCCGCCGATGCCCAGCACAACAAAGGCGTCAAACTCCCCGCGGATTTCCGCGGCCAGCGTCTCCACCCTTTGCACGATTTCATCCTGGTTATAAGGCAGCTCCATCCAGCCCAGCCAGCCGGTGCCCCGGTTCTTCTGCAAAGCCTGGTTGGCCCGCGCCGCATAAGAGGCCAGCGCATCCACCTGGCTGCAATCGATGCCGTACTGTAAGCCCAGCGTATCGGTCATCATATGGTTGACGTCCAGCATAATCCTTTGTTCGGACATGAAAGCATCCCCCTTAAAAATAGCATGCCAATGAAACGGTCAAGCCATTATAGCATAATTTTCCGCAAGGGGAACAAATAAATTCAGTGAGGGCACGGAAAATGAATGCTCAAGAACCGCCCCTCAAGCATCTGTATCAGTCGGTATGCATGACCTGCCATCCGGCGGATGCCCGAATACGGACCGCAGGTAACCTATGCTTTCCCTGAGCGCATCATCGTCCCCTGTCTGGGCGGCATATGGCTCCAGAATCATATCCCCCGAAAAGTCTATTTTGGCAAGCTCACGGCGCAGGCGCAAAAAATCAAACGTGCCGCGGCCCGGCAGGCACAGGCGGCCCGAATCATCAAAATCCAAAACGTGGATATGGATCAGGCGGTCCTTCATAACGGGCAGGAAGGCGAAAGGGTCAGCTCCGGCCCGAACCGCCTGCTTGATGTCCAGCACAAAGGACAGCGCCGGGCAGGCCTTTATCAAGTACGCCGCGTCCTCCGGCTGCTTCAGCGCACACCAGGATACGTTTTCCCACGCGGCCCGCATGTTCCTTTCCCTGGCCAATGCGCACACCTGCTCCACCGTTTCCAAAAGCCTCGGAAGGCGCATGGGGGTGAGCCCGCCCCTGTAGTCCGGCTGGCCGTGAAAAACATAAATATTGGCCCCCAATGCCTGCCCGCAGTCCAGCACACCCCTGAGCACTTGAAAAGCATCCTCCCGCTGCCGCGGCGAAGCGCCGAACAAATCGCCCTCAAACTGGGTGCCCTTTGCGTGAATGGCCCGGCAGGGAAGGCCGTCAAGCCTTTTTCTCACCAGCGCGCCAAACTCCGCGCTGTACTCGCTGCGCGTTTCCGTAAAAATTTCACAGCAGTCCACCGGCAGCTCCCTAAGCTTTGCCGCTGCGTCCTCCGTCTCCAGCCGTCCGTAGTATGCGGCGGAGGATATGCCTAGGCGCATCAATCGCCACCGCCCGACAGCTCGTCCAGCGACAGACCAAAGGCTGGCACAAATTCCGCCATAAATGCCTTGACCTCCACAAGATCGATTTCCTGTATGGATTTCAAAACGGAGGCCTTGGCCTGCAAAAACTCGCTGTTCCCGGCCCTTTCCTCCTCCATGCACTTGATGTAGGCGCAAATCCGGTCGGCGGCTTTCACCAGCCTCCATTCATATGAATCGTCCCGGTGAATAAGATACGGTTCATAAGCGGGCCGCATGTCCTGGGGCAGCATGGACAGCAGCTTGTGATTGGCCAATTCCTCCAGCTTTTTGTACTCGGTGCGCATAAAGGGGTTATAGTATTTAACCGGGGTGGGCAAATCGCCGGTGATCACTTCCCCGGCGTCGTGATACACGGCCAGCGCCATCACATGCTCGGGGTTTACTTTCTTTTGAAAGCGGGTCACGGCGACAACCGCCAGCCCATGGGCAATGATGGCGGCCTGCAGCGAATGCTCCATATCGTTTTCCGGCCGGGTGTTGCGCATCAGCCCCCAGCGCTGGATCAGCTTCATTCTGGAAAGGTAGGCGAAAAAATGCTTCATTTTCAACTCCTTGACAGTTGATTCTGTTATGGTATAATCATACTCGAAAACTGCATCCACCGCTAGGGGGGCAACACGGTTTTTTGCCGTGGCTGAGAGGGAGCAAACCCGACCCTTAGAACCTGTGTAGGTAATCCTACCGTAGGGAAGCGGAGGGCGCGAAGGCTTTTCTTCGTGTCCCAGCCTGAATTTTCGCAAGGAAAGGCAGGCAGCCTCTGTTTCCCGCGTGCCAAAGGCCGCGGGTTTTTCATTTCTTGATGGATGCGCAAGAAAGGGAGGATTCTATTCATGTGGAACCTGTTGTTTTCTTCGGCATCGGCCGAAGGGGAAGCGGCCGCCGCGGCGGAACCCAGCTGGCTGCAGAACGCCTTTGAAAAATTCGGGGAAATGTCTTCTGCCGGCTGGATCATACTGGTGGTACTCGTGCTCCTTGGGGTGGGCCTGGCGGCCATCGCGCGGCAAAAGACACGCTGGACGTCAAAGCTTTTGGCCTACGCCGCGCTGTCCATCGCGCTGGCCTTTGTTCTTTCCTACATCCGCCTGTGGCGCATGCCCCAGGGCGGCACCATCACGCCTGCCAGCATGCTGCCGCTGATGCTCTTTTCCTACGCGTTCGGCATTGGGCCTGGGCTTGTCGCCTCCCTGGCGTACGGCCTGCTGCAGGCTATTCAGGACCCCTACATCGTAGGCTTCTGGCAGTTCCTGCTGGACTACCCCATTGCCTTTGCCATGCTGGGCCTGATGGGCCTGTTTACAAAATGGCAAAGCAAGTGGTCGCTATACGGGGGAATCGCGGTGGTCAGCCTTCTGCGTATGGCCTGCCATTCGCTCAGCGGCGTTTTGTTCTTTGCCGAATATGCCGCCCAGGCCGGTCTGGCGCCTTGGCCGTACAGCCTGGGCTACAACTCCTTCGTTCTTTTAGATGCCGCCATTTGCCTGGTGATTGCTCTGGCCGCCGCGCCAAGGGCATTGAAGCTGCTGAAAGCGAAATAACCCTTTCCTTCAAACCTTCGGCCGCCGGGCACCTCCGGCGGCCGCCTTTTTTATTCCCTGCAAGCCCCATGAGCGCCGCGCTTCCAGTGCAGGGCCGTCCGTCCTGGCAAATTCAAGCAGGAGCTGCCCTTTGCGCGCATTCCGCACGCTTTTGGCAGCCCCCGCTTTTCCTTTCCGGCCCGCCTCACTGCTTTACATCTACTCTCGCCCCCAGGCAATTCAGCTTCTGCGGCAGGTCGGCATATCCTCTTGCAATATTCCCCTGCGGATCAATAATCTCCGTTTGCCCCTGGGCGATCAGCCCGGCCAGCATCAGCGCGGCCCCGGCCCGAAGGTCGGTGACGGTGACGGAAGCGCCCTGAAGAGGCGCGCCACCCTCAATCACAGCCACGCGGTTCTCCACCCGTATGCGCGCGCCCATGCGTTTGAGCTCCTGGGCGTGCATGAAACGGTTTTCAAAAATCGTTTCCAAAAATACGCTGGTGCCCTTCACCGCCAGCGCCACGGTCATCATCGGTGCCTGCATGTCCGTGGGAAAACCGGGATAACTTAACGTACGTAGTTCAAATGGATGCGCGGCCCGGCCGGAAATACGCAAGCCGCCGCGGCTTTCCTTCACCTGCACCCCGGCTTCCTGCAACTTGAAAAGTACCGCCCGCATGTGCTCCGGTCGCGCGCCCTGCAACAGCACGCTCCCTTTTGTAATGGCGGCCGCGCAGGCCAGCGTTCCCGCCTCAATGCGGTCGGCTATGGGCTGATATGTGCAGCCTGTCAATGCCTTCGCGCCCTCCACCCAAATGGTGCCCGTGCCCGCGCCGGTTATCTTTGCGCCCATCTGCGTCAGGCAGTCGGCCAGGTCTGTAATTTCGGGCTCCTTGGCCGCATTTTCAATTCTCGTGGTGCCTTCGGCCAAGGTTGCCGCCATCAGTATATTTTCCGTCGCGCCAACGCTGGGCAAATCCAGATAAACGTTGCCGCCCTTCAGTTTTCCTTTGATGGTCACGCTGCCGGAGGATATCTCCACATCCGCGCCCAGCGCCTGCATGCCCTTTACGTGCAGGTCAATGGGCCTTTGCCCAATGGCGCAGCCGCCGGGTAGCGCTACCCTGGCGTACCCCGTCCGGGCCAGCAGCGGCCCCAGCACCAGCACCGACGCGCGCATGCGCCGTATGCTGTCCTCATCGCTTGGATTATGTGGTTTTTTGGCAAACGCTGTAACCGCGCCCTCGCTTTGCGCGACATCCGCGCCGCAATCCCGCAAAATGTGGATCAGCGTTTGCACGTCCGTTAAATTGGGCACCCTTAAAACACACAGCGGTTCCTCAGTCAAAAGCGACGCCGCCAAAATGGGCAATACGGCATTTTTTGCCGTATTGATCTGAACCTCGCCGCTCAAGCCCGCGCTTTGGGATACCATGTAGCTAGTCATAACCCGCATCTCCTGAAAGCGGGCTTCATCGGCCCCGGCGCTGTATTTTTCACAAGTGTTACGGCCATATACTTCCCTCCTGTCGCATTCAGTTTCTCCTGCGAAGGAGCGAATATTCTGCTGGAAAAAGTCGCGAAACGCCGCTGGCATGCGGATTTTGGCATCATAACGCGGTTTGGTTCAGCCGCCCGGCTTCATACCCGGCAGAATTTAATGGCCCGCTTCCGCCAACAATTTTTTCTGGCGGAGGCTTCCCAATTTAGTTGTTTTGTGGTACAATTTCAGAACAAACGTTCTTATTGGAGGCGCGGTGTGAATCAGTTTGTTTTGAAAGCCCCGTATACTGCCACAGGCGACCAGCCCCGTGCTATCGAGGCGCTGGCCAAAGGCATCAGTGAAGGCCTTACCGACCAGGTGCTCCTGGGCGTGACCGGGTCGGGCAAAACGTTTACCATGGCCTCCGTTATCGAAAAGGTACAGCGGCCCACGCTTGTCATCGCCCACAACAAAACGCTGGCGGCACAGCTTTGCAGCGAGTTCAAATCGTTTTTCCCCGACAGCGCGGTGGAGTATTTCGTCAGCTATTACGACTACTACCAGCCGGAGGCTTACATTGCCTCCTCCGATACCTATATCGAAAAGGACGCCTCCATCAATGAGGAAATCGACCGCCTCCGCCACAGCGCCACGGCCGCCCTTCGGGAGCGCCGCGACGTGATCATCGTCGCCTCCGTCAGCTGCATCTACTCCATGGGCGCCCCCAAGGAGTACGAGGGGCTGATGCTTTCGCTGCGCCCCGGCATGGACATGGGCCGGGACAGGCTTCTTCGCAAGCTGGTGGACATACAGTTTGAGCGCAACGACATGGACTTTTCCCGGGGAACCTTCCGTGTGCGGGGCGACGTGGTGGAGATTATCCCCGCCGGGGAATACGACCACGGCATCCGCGTCGAATTTTTCGGCGATGAAATCGAGCGCATCAGCGAATTTGAAGTCACCACCGGCCATGTGCTGGGCACGCTGTTTCACGCCGCCATCTTCCCCGCCACCCACTACGCCACCGACCCGGAGGGCATGGAACATGGCATACAGCAAATCGAGCAGGATTTGGAAATACGCCTTCAGGAGCTCAAGGACGCCGACCGGCTTCTGGAAGCACAGCGCCTGCAGCAGCGCACCCGCTACGATATCGAGATGATGCGGGAGCTAGGCTACTGCACCGGCATCGAAAACTACAGCCGCTACTTTGACGGGCGTAGCCCCGGCGACTCGCCCTTCTCCCTGCTGGATTACTTTCCCAAAGATTTTATTACCTTCATCGACGAAAGCCATGTCACCGTGCCCCAGGTGCGGGCCATGTACCGCGGCGACCGCATGCGCAAGGATGCGCTGGTGGAATATGGCTTCCGTCTTCCTTCAGCCTATGACAACCGCCCGCTTCTGTTCGAGGAGTTTCAAAGCCGCATCCGCCAAACCGTTTATGTGTCCGCCACCCCCGCGCCCTACGAGCTTACCCGAGCCGGGCAGATCGTGGAACAGATCATACGCCCCACCGGCCTCATCGATCCGCAAATCATCATCCGCCCCGCCACCGGCCAGGTGGATAACCTGGTGGGCGAGCTTCATGAGGTCATACAAAAAGGCCAGCGCGTATTGGTGACCACCCTCACCAAGCGCATGGCCGAAAGCCTGACCTCTTATTTAAAAGACCTGGATATTAAAGTGCGCTACCTGCACAGCGATATTCAAACCATGGAGCGCATGGAGCTTATACGCGGCCTGCGCCTGGGCGAGTTCGACGTGCTTGTGGGCATCAACCTTTTGCGCGAAGGCCTCGACCTGCCGGAGGTAGCGCTCGTCGCCATACTGGACGCCGACAAGGAAGGTTTCTTACGCAGCGAAACATCCCTGGTGCAAACCATCGGCCGCGCCGCCCGCAATCTTGACGGCCGCGTCATCATGTACGCCGACAAGCTCACCGATTCCATGATGCGCGCCATCAACGAAACCAACCGCCGCCGCGCCCTCCAGCAAGCCTACAATGAAGCCCATAACATCACGCCGCAAAGCATTCAAAACACCGTCCACGCACTTTTGGAAATCACCCGCCAGGTGGAGGAAAAGTCCTCCGATGTACTCACCGACGAGGATAAGCAAATCCTTATCCTCC
Source organism: Bacillota bacterium (assembly GCA_023392755.1). Taxonomy (GTDB): domain Bacteria; phylum Bacillota; class Clostridia; order Christensenellales; family Aristaeellaceae; genus JAEWAH01. The sequence goes on along the minus strand of JAEWNM010000039.1, from coordinate 12,603 downwards.
AACTCGAAGACCAAATGCTCTCCGCAGCCCAATCCCTCGACTTCGAAAAAGCCGCCAAGCTCCGCGACCAGCTCTTCACCCTCCGCGGCCAGGCCGTGGAAAAACACGACGAACAGTCAAGGAGGAGAAGAAGGCCGAAGAGACGATAACCCAGGGGCTCTGCCCCTGGGAACCCCGCCAAAGGGATATCATCCCTTTGGGAACCCATTTATTATACGCATTAAGTGCTCGCCAGAATTGTTTCTATGCTCTATCGCACTAATTTTTTCCATTTTGGAATGCACTGCAACTAAACATCGCTAGTGAGATTTATTGCTTTAAAGAAATTATCCATTGCATCTCTTGCTGCGCAAAAGCTCATCATCGTACTATCATTAATCTCCCATCCATTGGGATAAGTCTGTATATCCTCAGCGTCATAATGATCTGCATCATTCCTTCCAGCGTTAAGATCATCCATGCATGCACAAAATTTCTCTTTACTCATTCCAGTTTCCTTTATAACGTTCCCCATTGTGGCCCAATTGTCTACAATTAATCTTTTCATAGATGAAAAGTGCATAATAAACTTTTTGTGATCAAAAAAATCATTAAAATCACAAGTATCCGGATTCGGTCTTGGACTTGCTTTTGAGTTCACTCTAATAATACTGTCACCACGACGAATATAACTTAAAAATTGAGACCTGCCAGCAAGTATCGATTGTGAATATGTAAAATGATTGAGCACATATTTCTTTAATTTTCGTTCACAGCTTGCTACATAGTCCTGCACAAACTGTCTTCTTTCATCGTTATTCATTTCTTCAGGTTTCTTGTCTTTGATGCGAGAGATATAGTCTTTTATCAGATTAATCTTGAAGGTTACAAAATATGTAATTTTATCATACTCTATCAACCCATATTTCTCAAGGTGATCTATTTTATATACATCATCACCTTTTATCATTTTATAATTTTCTGGTGTAAGAGCAAGCTTTCGAAGCATATCGTATTCATCTTTAAATATTGTCAGGTGTTGTAGAATAATTTCACATAAACTGCTCCCCTTAGCTGATCTACTAAATGCTATAAGTAGTTGTGCTATAGTTGCCTTGCTTACCTCATAAATTACATTCGACTGGCGATATGATTTTATTGTCTCGAAGACATATGAACAAAACTGCCTAATTGCATATGGTTGTCCCCCAAAGGCTCCATTAATAATTGAGAACACATCGGAGAATGCAATATTGCTATATCCCCCCAGAGTATTAATCATTGTTTTGGTTTGTTCATCTGTAAAAGCAGGTAAGTAAGTCGTTATTGAATCAGAGCAATTAATTATTCGCCCATACATGGGGTTATCACCTTGTTCGCCATTAAAAACAATTGAACTAATTTCATTAATTGATGAGTTTACCCCACATACGATTAAAGCACAGCCACAATCTCGTAACGCACCCCAAAACCCGCAATAAGCAGCTACATTTTTCCAGGGATCATAATTTGCAGTGTTATATGTAATCAATTCCACTTCATCAATAGCAATAACAAACAGCTTTTCTCCTTGACAGTACAATTTCACATCCTCAACAAACGATTGAGTTGGTCTTCTGTGATAGTCATCAATAGAACTGTTAAGGTTAAGTTTTTGTAAAAAATCCAGCCTCGTCCCTGGAGTATTTTGTTCCAATGAAGACACTATCTGTCTAATTTTGTAGGCTATCTCATACAATGCAGTTTTCCATGAATCTAAAGTTTCTAAACCTGAACGTGATTCTATTTTAACATATTTTATACTATCCCTTTCAAGCCTTCGGAGAACAGCATTAAGTACTGATGATTTACCACTCCTTCTTAAACCAAATATGCCAGAGTTATTGCCTTGTTGACAACGACAAACTATAGAATCTGCAATTTTTCCACGATCACCAAAAAGTAAATTGTCATCGTCTATTGCATTTGTTTCCCCTAGCATATTATTTTCAAAAAGATACTCACCGAAACGTGAAATCAACAAATCTACCAGTTCTTCTTTTGTCTTGCAAGAAAACACTTCAAAAAATGAGAAAGGAATGACAGCAGCACCTGTTCCTCCTTTTTGCTTATCTATTTCGCTTTTTAATTCTCGTGCATTACTAATCAATAAGTAAAAATTCACAAGTGGCCTACGATCAGAAATTTCTCTACGTCTTCTGAGTTCACGCTCTACAAGCAGTGTCTTCTGTTGCCAATCACAACTATCATAATGAGAAAAAATAATTAGGAACTCATACTTTCCTCTTACGAACTGCCTCAGAACATTTGTTACACCAACCAAGCAAAATTGGTATACGCTACTTTGATCAATTATATGATGACCAATCTTCGATATATAGAGCACTTTACTTAATTTCTCGATTACTTGTTCTTGACCCGTTCCTTTCTTCAAGTATCTTTTAAACGCTACATCTTTTTCAAAATGAAGCGGATACCCAGGTCTATAGAATTCAATGAGCGGAGTATTTGGTTTAAGACTTGATTTATCATTACCTAAAGCATCCACATTTTCAACACATTCAAGTTTTACTGCCCGAGCATTTCCGAAGAAATCCGAACCCTGTCGTTGATCTGGGTGAAATTGTACTTGAACATTTGACCTACATGAAGTCCAACTATACGGCTTACATAGGTAATACTTAGAGAAAAAATATAAATTACCGTCTTCACCCTCTATAACTCCACTGTCATTGCTAAGCTCTACTATTTGACCTTTCATTGTAACCTCCAGATTTATTTAAAATCTTACATTTTATCTAATTATAGTACACATTGCTATTATTATCAATTCAAATTACATATATTGAACCCGAAAACCCCATTTGGGTCCAGGGCCCGAAGGCTCTGGCCGCTTTATGGGGGACACGGGGGTGCAGGGGTGAGTGAGCCGAGCGCGTCCAGTGGACGCAAAAAGCGAAGCGAACGAATCAACCGAAACAAGCGATGCAAGCGGCAGCGTAGCGGCGCGCCGATTGAGGTTGCGGATCGTTAAGGGGGGAAATCGAAATCCCCCCCACGCCCCCTGCGCTTACGTTCACGTTGCACTCATATTCACTCTGTAGTGGAAGAAAAATTTGTTGTCTCTTTGTGTCCAGTTCTTATTGACTACTGCGCTTCGCAGCTTTATCTCTCATCCCCCGTTACCCCTCCGCCGGCACCTGAACCGCCTGGTACAGCTTCGCGTAAGCGCCGTTTTTTATCATTAATTCCCGGTGCGTCCCCTCCTCCGCCACCCGCTGTTCTTCCAGCACAATGATCCTTTTAGCGTTTTGAATTGTGGTCAGCCGGTGGGCGATAATGAACGTGGTGCGCTTATCCATCAGCCTTTCAATGGATTCCTGCACCTGCCGTTCGCTTTCGTTGTCCAATGCGCTGGTGGCCTCGTCCAGAATGAGCACCGGCGGGTTCTTCAAAAACACCCTGGCGATACTGATCCTTTGCTTTTGGCCGCCGGAAAGCTTTACGCCCCGGCTGCCGATGTCCGTATCGTAGCCGTTGGGCAATTTTGAAATGAAATCATGGGCGTTGGCCTGCTTCGCCGCCTCTGCCACCTCCTCCATGGTGGCGTCCGGCCTGCCGTAACGAATGTTCTCCAGCACGGTACCCGAAAACAGATACACGTCCTGCTGCACAACGCCGATACACTTACGCAGGTCCTTCAGCCGGATGCTTTTGACATCCACCCCATCCAGCAGAATTCTGCCCGCCGTAACATCATAGAATCTTGGAATCAGCGAGCACAGCGTTGTTTTTCCCACGCCGGAGGTGCCTACCACCGCTATAGATTCGCCAGCCTCCGCCGTCAATGAAAAGTCCTTCAATACCGGCTCCTGATTTTCTTGGTAGCCAAAGGTAACGTTATCAAAGGTGATCCGGCCTAGAACATTTTGCAAGGGCACGGCATCTTCCCGGTCGCAGATATCGGGCTGCGTTTCCATCATTTCCATAAACCTTGCAAAGCCTGTGCTCCCCTCCTGATAGAGCCTGATAAAGTTCAGCATGGTGTGAATGGGTTCGTTAAGGCTTCCGATATACAGCGTAAAGGCCAGCAAATCCGCCAGGTCCATGGTCCCCGCACGTATGCAAATGCCCCCAAACACCAGTATCACCAGCGTAAAGCAATGGGGAAAAGAAGACATCACATCATAAAAGCGTGCTTCGTTCCTGTACACATCCTTCCGGCTCTCCAAAAAGCGCTGATTCTCCCTGCCAAACTTCTCCTGCTCGGTTTCCTCATGGGCAAACGACTGCACCACCCTGATCCCCGAAAGGGAATCCTCCACCTGGGCGTTCACGTCGGCAATCCGCTCCCGGCCGCGCTTGTAGGCGGCCTTCATTCTGGGGCTCATGCGCAGCGTGAACAGCACCATAACGGGCAGCAGTGAAAAGGCTGCAATGGTCAGGGGAATATTAATGCTAAGCAGCACCGCGAAAGCGCCCACGAACTTGATCAAAAACATCAACAAGTCTTCCGGGGCGTGGTGGTACATCTCCGTCATCGACAGCACATCACTGGACAGTATGGACATCAGCCGCCCTATCTTTTGTTCGTCATAAAAGCGGAAGGACAGCTTTTGATAGTGCGCGAACAACTCCGCCCGCATCCTGGCTTCCATCTTCGCGCCCATCATGTGGCCCTGGTAACCGTAAACCATATTGCACACGGTTAAAAGCAGTATCAGCGCCAGCATGGCCCCGCCGGCCAAAAGGATTTGGTTCAGCGCATTGTCCAGCGCTCCCGCCAAAACCTGCTTGGTAATGAACCTGGAAACAAGGGGGAGTACAAGGGTCACGCCCGCCGATACAAGCGCGCAGCCCATGTCCAGTGTGAATATTTTCAAATGGGGCCGGTAATAGGAAATAAACCTCAATAGGCGTGGATTCATGCATTCTCCTCTTTCTGTCATGCCCAAAGGCTGCATTTGAAGCCTTCCGTTTAGAAAGGCACACAAAAAAGCACCTCTGCAAAATCAGAAGTGCCTGCGCAAACATAGGCGAATGCATCCGCCCGCTTTACAAGGCTATATTGACCGATGGTTCGGGCAATACGGCTTCCGATTCCGCACGATGCGCGATCTGGCTGTCATACTGCCACCTCCTTTTGATAGTAAAGCTATTGTATGCCAATCCCCCCCATCTGTCAAGCACAGGGCTGTAATGAAAATGGGATATACGGCCGTAGGACCGATTATCAATCGCCCGCCTGCGCCGCAAAGAGAAGATTGACGTTTCTCCCGGTAGGCGACTGTCCCAGCAGGTTCCGCACCTCACCGTACGGTCGTAGGACCGATTATCAATCGCACGCCTGCGCCCCGCTCCGCAGCCACTTTTCTTACAGCCGTTCCATTTCAAATGGCGACAATTGCGAAACCACGGGCTTCCCATCCTTGTCAAGCAGCACCGCCATGCCCCCGGCGTAGCCGGATTGGTGAAATATATAGTTGACACCCGTTTCCTTATCCACCCATATTTCCATAGCGTTCAGCGAGCCCTGGGAATAGATTTTCACAAACCGCTTGTCACTCATAATAAGTCCCTTTCTTTCATGAGAATTCCGTGTAGAAGGTTCTCCGTCAAGCTTCCGCATCCTGCACCCGGTGATTCAAGACCGCTGTTTACGGTTTGAATGCCCTCAACCGGCGTATATCCGCCTGCATCCAGCGCCGCTCTTGACCTGCTTGCATTGCACCCCCCAGAATATAATCTTCTTCAAAATGGGGATTCCAAAGGGGCTGTGCCCCTTTGGCGTAATCTTTACGGCTTTGCCCCCGGACAAAAATACCAATCAAAGTTTGTGACCTATTTCCCTTATGATTTTATTGCATTTTTATGCGCTGTTTTGTATAATGCCACCAGGCGTACATAACGGCCCATAGGCCGGATTACCGCGCTTGGGGCACGGCCCCGGAAAGGAACAAAACCATGCGTACAATCGTTTCCCTGCTTTTATTGCTGGCCCTTTTAACGGGCGTCTGCCCGGCCATGGCCCAGGGCAGCGACAACTACACGGATGAGATGAAAATCCCCTATACGGTGGACCTGTCCGCTGAGGACGGCGCCGATTCCGTGGAACGCCTGGGCGACCATCCCGGTTCCCCCTATTTTTCCCACCCCGACGTGTACAACATGGTATCCACCGACACATTAACCATTCTGCCCCATTTTCAAACCCAGCAGCAAACCAGCGAATGGTCCTGCGGCGTCAGCGCGGCGCTGATGGTTATGAACTATTTCGGCAAGCTTGGCGAATACAACGAAGAGACCCTGTCCGCCTTCCGTTCCGTGGGCCTCACCAGCGGAAAGGGCGGCACGGAGCCCGGCTCCACCAGCCTGACACAGCTTGTTGATATCTTTGGCGGCGTAGGCGGGTTTGATCTTGTCACCACAAAGGATTATGGCGATGAAATCTACGACAGGTTCACCCTATCCGCCATCCGGGAATTCCTTGAAAACGGCACCCCCGTCATGATCGGCTGGAACGACTGGGGTGGGCATTGGCAGGTCATCATCGGCTATGACACCATGGGCACCGAAACGGAGCAGGACGATGTGATCATCGTGGCCGATCCCTACGATACCACCGACCACAACCAGGACGGCTACGGCATCTACCCCGCCGAGCGGTTCATTTACAACTTCACCTTCTACAACTTCTTCAACGAGGAAGACGGCAACGACATGCAGTTCGTGGCCGCCAAGCCCCAAGCATAGAAACACGGGAACAAACAAACGGACATGAAACGGGAGCAGACAGCGATTTGCCTGCTCCCGTTTTTTTTGTTATGTTATCTTCCGACCCTTGCCTCCTGAACCCTTCTGGGCGGGCGCGGCACCTTGGGCGGCGGGGTGAACACCTGCATGGGATACGGGTGGTTCTCCACCACGGGCACCTTGCGGCCTGTCAGCTTTTCAATGGCCTTCAGCTTATCCTTTTCCTCTATATCGCAAAAGGATATTGCGATGCCCGTATGTCCGGCCCGGCCCGTACGGCCAATGCGGTGCACATATGTTTCAGGCACATCGGGCAGGTCAAAGTTGACCACATGGGACAGTTCGTCTATATCGATGCCCCGGGCGGCAATATCGGTTGCAACCAGCACACGAATCGTTTTGTTCTTGAAGCCGTTCAAAGCCATCTGGCGTGATGCCTGCGTCTTGTCACCGTGAATGGCCTTGGCGTTTACGCCGCCGCGTACAAGCTCCCGCTCCACCCGGTCGGCGCCGTGCTTGGTGCGGGTGAATATCAGCGCGGACTGCATGGCCGTGTCCCGCAGCAGATATGACAGCAGGCTGCGCTTGTTGATTTTGTCCACAAAGTACACCGACTGGGCAATCAAGTCCACCGTCCTTGCGGCAGGGGCCACATCCACCTTTACCGGGTCGCGCAGCAGCGAATCCGACAGGTCGGCAATCTCCTTTGGCATGGTGGCGGAAAAGAAAAGCGTCTGCTTGTTAACGGGCGTCCTTTGCAGTATCTTCTTCACATCATGAATAAAGCCCATGTCCAGCATTCTGTCGGCTTCGTCCAGTGTAAGTATCTCTACGCGGTTAAGGTTTACCAGCCCCTGGCCGATAAGGTCGTTAAGCCTTCCCGGCGTGGCCACCAGTATGTCCACGCCGCGGCGCAGGCTCTGCTCCTGGGGCCCTTGTGCGACGCCGCCGAATATCACCGCGGCGCGAAGGCCTGTATAGCGGCCATACGCCTGAAAGCTTTCAAAAATCTGCAAGGCCAGTTCCCGTGTCGGCGTTAAAATCAGTGACCGGATGGGCCGATAGCCCAGCACCGGGGATGGGTTGGCGTGCAGCCGCTGCAAAATCGGCACGGCAAAGGCGGCTGTTTTGCCTGTTCCTGTTTGGGCGCAGCCCAACAGATCACGGCCCGACAGGGCCGGCGGAATCGCCTTTGTCTGTATGGGGGTGGGGGTGATGTAGCGCTCCTGTGCCAGCGCCTTCAAAATAGCGGGATGGATGGATAGCTGCGTGAATTCCATGAATACTCCTTCATATGGCTGAGGGGCAAGCCCTCGGATGGGGCGCAGGCCCATCCACAAAAAAAACCGTTGCTTCCACAAAACGGAAGTCACGGTCCGATCAGCGGTACTGGGCGCTTTCAGTGCTGCCTGAAAAACTGCGCACGCATAGCATAGTACAAAACGGTCATTTTGTCAACCAGAAGAATCTACTAGCAAAAACCGTACAGCAATAGCCGCGGATCAGGAAAGTCAAATGAATGAAACAGAAATTCATTTCGCACGCAATAGGCCTTCCCGGCAGCGGCGCGGAGAGAGCGGCTTTTCCAAAGCCGTCCTCCCCGCAATCCTACCGTTTCCTCTCCTTACCGTCCCAGCGCTTCGTGGGTCTGGCGAAGCTGGTCGCGGATTTTTAGGTGCTGCGGGCACTTGCCCTCGCAGGCCGCGCAATCCAGGCAGGCGGAAGCGTTTTCATACTTCATCCAGTCTACCTTGCCGATCATGGCGTACTGGTCCCTGGCATAATCGGTGATTTTGTATACGCGGTGATAATTCATCATCTTGAATATTTCGGGAATGTTGATACCGGCGGGGCAGGGCATGCAATAGTTGCAGCCGGTGCAGTACAACTCCGCCAGCCGTGTGTTTTCGGCCATCATGGTCTCCACCTGGCGCAGCTCTTCCTCCGTCAGGGGCTTTATGCTGCCGGCCAGGCGGCTGTTTTCCTCCACCATGGCGATATTCCCCATGCCCGACAATGCGATATGCACATGGGGGTTGTTGAACACAAAGCGCAGCGCCACCTCGGCGGATGATTCCACCTTGCCCGGCAGCAGCCTGCGGATAACATCCGAAGGCGCGCCCAGCCGCCCGCCGCCTACCGGGCCCATAACCACCACGCCCAGGCCCTGCTCGTGGGCCAGCGCCATGCCCTCCTCATTGGACCTGTCCAACAGGTTGTACTGGCACAGCACCGAGGAAAAAATGCCCTCGCCGCGCTTTAGTATGCGCGCCAGATTTCCCGGTTCATCGTGAAAGGAGAAGGAAATGTGGCGGATGAGGCCCTGCTCCTTGAGCGCAATCGCGCGGGAAAGTGGGCCGTCCTTCACATCAATCTTGGTATCATACGTCTCAAGATCAATGCCCCAGAAGTGGTAAAAATCGATGTAATCGGTATCCAGCTTCGTGAGGGATGTCTCCAGGCGCTTTTGAAAATCGTCGCCGGAGTCGTTTTCAATCGGGTTTTTCGTGGACAGGTACACCTTGTCCCGGCGGCCTTTGAGCGCCTTGCCTACAATGATCTCGCTTTGCTTGTCGCAGTAATAGGGCGCGGTGTCGAAATAATTGACGCCAAGCTCCATGGCGCGGTGCAGCATCTCCACGCTCTTTTCGGTATTGAACACCTTCACGCCGTCCTTTTCGTCATAGGGCAGGCGCATGCAGCCAAAGCCCAGGCGTGATACCTGAATTCCGGTTTTGCCAAAGGGTACGTATTGCATGGCGGTAACAGCTCCTTTCCAAATTCCGTTTATGATATGGGCGCATGGGCGGTCGCCGCTTCATGGGCTGTCAGGCGATATCAAACACAGACCTTGCGGTGATGCCCGCGTGGCCGCCCTCCAGTATCCTCACGCGCTTCTCCCCCGCGTCCATGTCAAACCAGTTGTCTGTAAGCTTCATAAGCCCGTCGGCGGAGTCCAAAAAAACGCTCCTGGCATAGGCCTGCGCCGTGACGATAACTTCCTCCCCTTCCACTCTTACCGCAAGCTTCGGGTCCTCAAAGAGAAAATGCTTGGGCCTGGTCATAAGCACCGTGCCGCACGACACCGTCTCCCCGCCCTGAAGCAGCGCATAGGAAACATACTGGCGGTGCCTGTCCATATCCTTGAATTCCATTTCCTCAAGCCACAAGCTGGAGAGGGGGGCGACGGACACGTCCCGCGCCCCGTGCTCAAGCACCATCGCCCCGGCGTCCCGCAGCGACCACAAAACGGTGCATGCCTGCTCCCGCATGGTTTCATTGGCGACGCAAAGCCGCACGGTGTTTTTCACCGGCTCCAAAAGCTGCTCGTTGACGGAGGGCAATCCGGTTAGCTCGCCTTCCTCCTTGCAGGAGATCATCAGCGGCGAAAAAAAGCGCTTGGCGGCATAGTGCAGCGCCTTCCAGCGGAAGTCATAGTCGATGGACGACCAGGAGACCACCGGCCAGCAGTCGTTCAGCTGCCAGTAGATGGCACCCATGCAGCGGCCGCGGTTGCGCCGCCAGTGCTCCACGCCATAGCGTATGGCGTCGGCCTGCATGAGCTGGGAAGCGTAAATGAGGCTTGGAAAATCCTTGGGGAACAGGTACGTCTGCGACAGGTACATCAGTATTCTGCCGTTGGCGGTGCCGTTCCGCTGGTGTTTTTCCATCACCCTGGAAAATGCGTTGCGTTCGCCGGGCAGCGTAACGGCCTCCAGTGTCTTCAAATGCGGATACGATTGAAAGCCAAACTCCGATGCGTAGCGAAAATGAAAGTCGCGGTAGGCGGTAAAGGGTTTCAAGCCGTGCCACACATCCCAGTAATGAACGTCGCCCCTGTTTTCATCGTTGGGATTGTCAAACCCGCCGCCGGAGGAGGGCGAGGCCGGCCAATAGAAGGTGTCGGGGTCCAGCTTCTTCACAATGTGGGGCAGAATGTATTCGTACATGCGCAAATACTCGTAGCGCTGCACAGGCGTTGTGACCCAATGGTTTCTGGCGGCGAACATTTCCATTTCATTGTTGCCGCACCACAGCGCCAGCGACGCGTGGTGCCTGAGGCGGATGATATTGTCGCGGAACTCGGCGCGTATGCTTTCCTCAAAGGCGTCGGTAAGCTTGTACGCCCCGCAGGCGAACATGAAATCCTGCCATACGATCAGCCCCATTTCGTCACAGGCGTCATAAAAGGCGTCGGTGGGATAGTGGCCGCCGCCCCATACACGGATGGCGTTAAAGTTGGCCTCGCAGGCATTTTGCAAAAGCTTTCTTGTCCGCTCTGGCGTTACGCGGCCCAGCAGGTTGTCTTCCGGTATATAGTCCGCGCCCATGGCAAATATACGCACACCGTTGACCTCATGGCAGAAGCTTTCGCCCCATTGATCCTTTTCGATATGCATGGTCATGGTGCGTAGACCGATCCGCCGCTCCCATACGTCCAGCGTGTTCCCCGCGCCGTCCTTCAGCGCTGCCCGCACGGTATACAGCGGCTGGCCGCCATAGCCGCGCGGCCACCAGAGCATGGGATCGCCGATACGAATGTTCCCATCCCCGTCCATGCAATAGCTTTGGCCATGGGGAGACACCGCCTCCGCCGCAATGTGCAGGGTACCGCCGTCGGTATTCTCCGTTTCCGGCTTTATGCCAAGCGACACGGTGCCGTTTTCGTGGCGCTGACGGATGTGAACGGTCACAAAACGCCCGCCCGTAATGCCCAAAAGGGAAATATCCCGCCATATGCCGCAGTCGGGAAGCCGGGGGCCCCAATCCCATCCAAACATGCAGTGGGCCTTGCGCAGGTGCACAAAGCCGCGCATGCAGTCCTCAGCCCCCGTATACTCCGGGCTTTCATCATACTTCCGGCGTATATGGCTGGTGGGCGAATAAAACCGTATGGCGATGCTGTTTTCGCCCGGCAAAAGCAGGTCCTTCACATCCGCTTCCCAGGTGCGGTGCATGTTGTCGGCATAAAGCACCTTCGTCTCATTGACAAAAACATCCGCCAGCGTATCCAGGCCCTCCATCCGCAGTACAATCCGGCGGCAGGCAAGCAAGGAACCGGGCACATGAAACAGCCGCTCATACAAAAAGTCGTTTTCCATCAGCTTCAGGGCTTTATCCTCATTGTCACGCCAGAAAGGGTCCTCCATCCTCCCGGCAGCCAGCATATCCTGGTATACGGAGCCGGGCACTCTTGCCGTTGTCCACCGGTCTTCCCCGGCGATACGCATCCGCCATTCTCCGTTTAGCGATACGGTCTGCATGCCTTGCTTTCCTCCATTAAATTTACATGAGCCTTATTCATTCCTTCACCCTGTACCTTACAAACGCCAAATAGCGGCTGTCCGGCGCCCAGGAATTTACATTCAAGGTGCCCTGGCCGCCAAACAGCGATACCAGCGTGCGGGATTCCCCGCCGGCGTACGGCATCAGCCGAAGCTCCACGTTTTTGTTGGCCGGGTGGTCGCCGGGGGCAACGTCACCCTTGCGGTAGGCGATATACGCCACCCATTTCCCGTCGGGGGATACGTGGGGAAACCAGTTGTTTGATTCCTCGTTCGTCATGCGTACAACGTTTTGCCCGTCCGCATCCATGCGGTACACCTGCATCAGGCCGGAGCGTACAGAGTTGAACCAGATGTGCCTGCCGTCCGGGGAGTATTCCGGGCCGTCGTTCAGCCCCGGTGCGCAGGTAAGCCGCGTCTCCTCCCCGCCCACGGCGGGAATGGCATACACATCATACTCCCCATTGCGCTCGGCGCAGTAGGCCAATGTTTTGCCGTCGGGCGACCAACCGTGCAGGTAGCTGGGGGCCATCGGGGTAATCAGTACGGGCTGCCCGCCTTGAACCGGAAGGGTGTAAATGCGGGA
>JAEWNM010000313.1 GCA_023392755.1 Bacillota bacterium | reverse complement strand
GGGCTTTCCTGTAACCATAGTGCGCCCCTCCTATACATACGGCGACAGCACTATTCCCTGGGCGCTCAATTCCCGCGACATGCGGTTTTCCCTGATCCACCGCATAAAGGCCCATAAGCCGATCGTTGTGCCGGGGGATGGCACCAGCTTCTGGACGCTGACCCACAATACCGACTTTGCCAGGGCTTTTGTGGGCCTGATGGGCAAAGCGCAGGCCGTGGGCCATGCTTTTCACATCACCGGCGACGAGGCCATGACCTGGGACGCGTACCTGAACATCATCGCCGCCGCTGTGGGTGAGAAGGCGGAAATCGCGCATATCGCCTCCGATGCCATTGCGCGGCGTATGCCCGGCCAGCGGGATGCCCTTATCGGCGACAAGAGCCAGACGGCCATTTTCGACAATACCAAGATCAAGGCGTTCGTGCCGGGCTTTGCGGCTGCCGTGCCCTTTGATACGGGCATACGCCGCACGCTTCAGTGGTATCAGGCCCATCCCGAGCGGCAGGGCTATGACATGGAATGGGATGCCGTCATGGATGAGTTGGTGGCCAGGTACGGCGTTTAAGGCTTCGATCGCTTTTTGAAAACCATGTTGCGCCGTTTCTGTTCATAGCGTATACTGTATGCAATTGCATTCAGACAGTCAATACGGGGGAGTTGGAAAAATGTCCGATCAGGTAAGGCAGATTGCCATGCGGATAGCCGACTTGAGGGAAATCTCTGATTACACCATGGAGCAGATGGCTGCGGCGCTGGGTGTAAGCCAGCAGGAGTACGTCGCCTATGAAAGCGGGGAGACGGATATCCCTATCAGCTTTTTGCTCAAGCTCAGCGAGGCCTTTCATGTGGACATGACGGAGCTGCTCACAGGGGAAGCGCCGCGCCTGAACCTGTACAGCGTCACCAGGGCGGGGAAGGGCCACGATATCATCCGGGCGAACCACTATGTGTACAAGAACCTGGCCTACAATTTTCTGCACCGCAAGGTCGAGCCGCTGTATGTGGTGGTGCCCGTTACCGCCAACCGGGAGCTGATCCCCAACAGCCATACGGGGCAGGAGTTCGATTACATACTGGATGGCACCATGCGCATGATGATCGATGGGCACGAGATCATTTTGAATACCGGCGACAGCATCTATTACGATTCCAGGCTGCCTCACGCCATGCAGGCCAAGGGGGATAAAGCGGTGCACCTTCTGGCCATGGTCATTCCCGAGTAATCCTGGAAGGAGAAAAAACGATGCTTGCAGATCGGTACATACGCCTTGACTTTGCCTCCCAGGAGGATTTTGAAAAGAACTATTACCTCACCATACCGCAAAGCTTCAATTTCGCCTATGACATCGTGGACGAGTACGCAAGGCTTACCCCTGACAAGCGCGCCATGGTCTGGTGCAACGTAAAGGGGGAGGAGCATACCTTCTCCTTTGGCGATATGCGGGATTATTCCAACCGCGCGGCAAATTATTTCCGCTCTCAGGGCCTTAAGAAGGGCGATCCCGTGATGCTGATACTGAAGCGCCGCTATGAATACTGGTTTTGCGCCCTGGCGCTGATGAAGCTGGGCTGCATACTCATCCCCGCCACGTACCAGCTTGCCAAAAAGGATATCGTGTACCGCTGTGAGGCGGCATCCATCGCCGCCATTGTCACCGTCTTTGAGGAGGAGGTCATGGGCCATGTGGATGAGGCAAGGCCGGCATGCGCCACCCTTGGTCATGTTTTTACCCTAGGGCAAAGGCCCGGCTGGCATAACCTTACGGAAGGCATTGCAAAAAGCAGCCCGGATTTTGTGCCGCCCGCGGAGCTGCCTCAAAATGACGATATTTTGATGATGTATTTCACCAGCGGCACCACAGGCCTGCCGAAAATGGCGGTGCACAACTATGTGTATCCGCTGGCGCAGATCGCGACGGCGGCATACTGGCATAACCTGAACGATGATGACCTGCACATCGCCGTGGCCGATACCGGCTGGGCCAAGGCGGGCTGGGGCAAAATATTCGGGCAGTGGATATGCGGCGCGGCGCTTTTTGTATACGATATGGATAGGTTTGTCGCCAGGGATATGCTGCGCATGCTGGAAAAGTACCGCGTTACCAGCTTCTGCGCCCCGCCCACAGTGTACCGGTTCCTCATCAAGGAGGATTTGGCCGCCTATAATCTGAGCGCGCTGCGCTGGGCCAATACCGCCGGTGAGCCCTTGAACCCCGAGGTGTTCAACCAGTTTTACAAGGCTGTTGGCATAAAGATTTATGAAGCCTTCGGCCAGAGCGAGACTACGCCGCTTTTGATGACCAGCAAGTGGATGGAGCCCAGGCCGGGTTCCACCGGCCGCGCCTCTCCCGCCTATGACATCGACCTCGCGGATGAAAGCGGAAACTCCGTGGAGGACGGCGTGGAGGGGGAGATTGTCATCCGGCTGGACAAGGGCTTGCCTCCCGGGCTTTTGCGCTGCTACTACCGGGATGAGCAGCGGACCCGGGAAGCCTTCCGCGGCAATATGTACCATACGGGGGATATGGCCTGGCGGGATGTGGACGGCTATTATTATTTTATTGGCCGGGCGGATGATGTAATCAAGTCCTCCGGCTACCGCATCGGGCCCTTTGAGGTGGAGAGCGCGCTGATGGAGCACCCCTCCGTGCTGGAATGCGCCATCACCGCCGTGCCGGACATCGACCGCGGCCAGGTGGTAAAGGCTACCATTGTGCTGGCCAAGGGATACGTCCCTTCCCAGGAACTTAAAAAAGACCTTCAAAACCATGTGAAGCGCGCCACGGCACCCTACAAGTACCCCCGTATCATCGATTTTGTGGACGAGCTTCCCAAAACCCTCAGCGGCAAGATACAGCGGGGAAAAATACGGGAAGAAAACTAGCCGGCTTCACCGGGCTTGCGCGTAAGAACAAATACGGAATCAAAAAGAATGACGCGAATTCGCGTCATTCTTTTTGAAGAGCTACTGCAATATCATCCGTCCGCACGTCTCGCATTCCACCACCGTGCCGCCCGCCTTGATGGCCCGAAGAACCACCGAGGGCAAGGACATGTTGCAGCCGCCGCACTGGTCGTTTTGGAGCCGCGCCATGGGGGGCATGCTGTGCAGCTTTATGTTCTTGTATTTTTCCAGGTATTCCGGCTTGATGCCCTTGGCCTTCTGGCCGGCCAGCGCCCGCTGCTTCTCCAGCGCCGCCATGCGCTCCTTGTATTCCACGTCATAGGCGGCCTTCAACTGGTCAAATTCGGCCTTCACCTTCGCCGCGCGCAGGCGCACATCGTGCTGCTGATGGTCCCTGTCTCCGGCGTCCTTGCGGATGCGCTTCATCTCCTGCTCAAAGCCGTTGAGCGTATCCAATAGCTTGCGGGCTTCATTGGTCTGCTGTCTTGCATCCTCCAGGTTTTCGGGCGGTTCCTTCTCCAGCCTGGCCGTCAGCGCCTTCAGCTGCTCCTCGGCCCGCATGACGGCATCCCGTATCACATCGATGCGGTCGCTCATCATCATGACTTCACTTTCAATACGCTTGATGGTATTTTGCTGCTCCATCAAAAAATCCCGGCTCTTGACCAGCTTCACACGGTTGGGCGAGCGGCGGATTTCGTTCTCCAGCCTGTCCGCCTCCATGTCCGCCTGCTGATACTCCCATAGCATTTCCAACTGATCCATGCGTTGACCTCCTTGTATTGTTACAAGGAAAGGCGGCCGATGTTATCGCCCATCCCTGATACAGACTGCGTCTTCAAGCGCCCCAGGGTATGAAACGCCTGAAAAATGGCTGACTGCCACTGAATATTGTAACCCATTGATCTCCTTTTGTAAACAGCAGCCAAAGGCGTGAAGGCCTGGGGCCTCCGTGGCAAAGTGGCCGCCCTCTAGCAGGACCATTCCCTGCGCCACGGCCGCCAATGCGTTATGGTGGCGCACCTCACCGGTGAGATACGCCTGTGCGCCAAGTGCCATGGCTTCTTCATAGCCTTCGTCATACGCTCCCGAGCCGACGGCCAGGGTATCGATTTGTTTGCCGGGGCTGCCGTACAGCCGCACCGGAGCGTTCAAGCACCGGGATGCCATATCCCGCAGTTCCCCCGCCGTCATTTTGGCTGGCAGACTTCCTGCGCGCAAAAAACCGTCGCCCCGCATGTTTTCCAGGGAAAAGAGCCGGCCCAGCGTATCGTTGATGCCCCCCGGCGCCCTGTCCAGATTTGTGTGGGCGCTGATCAGCGCAATCCGGCTGCGGATGAGAGCGCAAAGGACCTGGCCTTCCGGGTCATCCTCCCGCAGGTTTTTCCGGCCGCGAAACATCAGGGGGTGGTGGGTGATTATCAGCTCGGCGTTTTTGCGCCGGGCTTCCGCCACTGCCTCCAGGGTGCAGTCCAGCGCCATCAGGATATGGGTGACAGGCGCGTCGAAGCGGCCTGTTAAAAGCCCCGCATTATCATATGCTTCCGCCGTTTGAAAAGGGGCAAAGCCGTCCACCAGATCGTATACGGCCTTAACGGTCAATGTCATTGCCACTCCTCCTCCCTGATGTATGCGTCCAGCCGTATGAGCTCCGCCATACGCTGCTCCTCATCGCCTGCGCTTTTAAGTGCCGCCAGCGCCTTATGCAAAATCCGCCGCCGCCAGCACAGATACTCCTTAAAAAGCGGTGGCCGCTCTTTTAGTAGGCATGGGCCCAGCAGCAGCTCCTTTTCCGTATATGCGGCCATCCCCGGCAGCGCCTTTAGTATGATGTAGTACCTTCCCCCCGCACGGGCAATGCTTTCACTGGCGATATGATAGCCGGTTCCGGGCAGCGCTTCCCGCACTTTATGGATTTCGGTGTGGGGCGACAGGATCAGCGTGGCCCCTTGCAGCCTATTTGGCGCGGCGGTCAAAATGGCGCACATCGTGTCGCCGCCCATGCCCAGCAGGCTGATTGCCTGCACAGGCTCCGAAAGGGCGTTCAAACCATCGGCCTGAATCATTGTGGCCCGGCCGTCAAAATGATGCCGGGTAATCAGCTCCCTGGCCTTTGTCAGCGCCGGTTCGCTGATGTCCGACACAACCATGTGCCCGCACCGGTTTGATGCCAGCAGGTGCAGGGGCAGGCGGCCATGGTCGGTGCCGATGTCAGCGCCCAGCGGGCAGGCGGGGAATAGGTCATATGCGGCTTGCAGCCGCTCATCCAGCTTGGGAAACCGCAGGCGAACCGCCTCCTTCCTCCGCTTCGGGCACAGCCCATCTGTGTTCCCGTTCAAAGCCTGTGACCATGGCTGTCGCCTCCTGAATCACATGCGGCGGAAAGTCATAGGCTTCCAGCAGCAACAGCGCGTTGCGCGTTCTTGACGGGCCTTCCCGCAGCTTGTAATCAAAGGTGATGCCCTTGCCCTCAATTTCTTCTTTGAAATGGAAATTGTCATATTCTCCGTTGAGCAAGGCGGTCAATTCAATATCATGGGTGGCGGCAACGCAAAGGCTGCTGCCGGTTTGCAGGCTTTTGAGCACGGCGGCGGAGGCGGCGATCCGCTCTACGGTGTTGGTGCCCCGCAATATTTCATCCACAAAGCAAAGGCATGGAGATTGGTTTACCGCATTGAGAATCCGCCGGAAGGATTTCACCTCCACCACAAAATAGCTCTCACCGCCTGAAAGATTGTCCCTGAGCGCCATGGAGGATATGACCCTGGCCCGTGGCAGCGCAAAGGCGGCGGCGGTGCAGGTGTTCAGGGCTTGCGCCAATACCGCGTTTACAGCCAGCGCCTTGATAAAGGTGGATTTGCCGGATGCGTTGGAGCCGGTGAGCAGCACGCCCCGGTGAAATTGGGCGCTGTTGCCCACGCCGTTTTGAAGCAGGGGATGCACGATATCCTCGGCCAGCAGATTCATCCCGCCATGAAAGCGGGGGAGGCAGCATACCTGCAAGCTTTTGCGAAAGGACAAGGTACTGATCAATAGATCCAGCCGCCCTATTGCCCGGTAGAGGTCACAAAGCTCGGCGGTATGCCTGGCGACGGATGACATGACCCGGTTGTATGCTCTAAGCTCGGTCAGGAAAAATGCCTGAAAAAGCGACATGACCGCCATCAGGTCCCCGGCCGACATCCCCTCCTGCGTTGCGGCGGAAAAGGCCCTGTGCAGCCGGGAAAACGGGCGGGCGGCGGTTTTTACGGCGTCCTGCTGTTTTTCAAGTCCCGGCATGTTCATGCGGGACACCTTTTTTGCAAACCACAGAAGGGCCCTGGCGTAACGCATGGTATGCAGCCGGCCCATAAGCCTCTTTTCCCCCCAGTAGTAAAGCGCCAGGTTGGCAAGCAATGCGGGGATCAGCGCGACTATGCCCAGGCCGGGCGTCACGGGCAGAAAGAACAAGGAAGCAGCCGCGAGGGGGAGGATGGGAGCTATGCTGAACAAAAATGCGCAGGGCAGCCGGTAGCTATCCGGCTTTTGCAAAAGGTCAGGCAGGCCATTTTCGCTGCTTTTGCCCACATGAGCCAGCAGTGCCTGAAGCCTCAGCCGCGTCGCGGGGTCCTTTTCCAAGGCGGCAAGGGCGGCCTCCCAATCCTCCTCCGTGCTTTGAAGCGAGCGCAGCCTGTTATAAAGCTCCTCCTCGCCTGGGGTGGTCAGGCAGGCGTTGATGCGGTGAAAGACCAGATTCATGTCCAGGTCGCTCCAGGTGATGTCATCCACGCCTGCATGATCTGTTTTCCCCTGCGGCGTCCATTGGGCATAAAGGCTGTCCCACTCCTCCTGGGGGTGCTCTTGAAATGTGCCAAAGCCCCTGTCCGCCTCGTCCCGCTTTTGGCGGGCGGAGCGCAGGGAGGCATAAACGGCATACAGGAAGTAGGCGGGGAGGAGGAGCAGCAGAAGTACACCCAGCTTTTCCATACGCGTTTCCTTTCGTGCAAATGCCGTGTAATCAGAAGGGGAGAAGGCTTCCTGCCCCCTCCCCTCCGCTGACATGACGTATATGAACGTGAAAATGAAGGCTAATCCAGATAATCCTTCAGCTTTTTGCTGCGGCTGGGATGGCGCAGCTTCCGAAGCGCCTTGGCCTCAATCTGACGTATGCGCTCCCGCGTTACGTTAAACTCCCGGCCCACTTCCTCCAGTGTGCGCTGGCGGCCGTCATCCAGGCCAAAGCGCAGGCGCAGCACCTTCTCCTCCCGGGGGGTCAGCGTGTCCAGCACGTCCAGAAGCTGTTCCTTCATCAGGGAGAAGGAGGCGGCTTCCGCCGGCGCCGGCGCGTCGTCGTCGGGGATGAAGTCGCCCAGGTGGCTGTCCTCCTCCTCGCCGATGGGCGTTTCCAGCGATACGGGCTCCTGGGCGATCTTGATGATTTCCCGCACCTTGCCCTCGCTGATGGCCATGGCCTTGGCGATTTCCTCCGGCGTGGGTTCACGCCCGTATTCCTGCAGAAGCTGGCGCGAAACGCGTATCAGCTTGTTGATGGTCTCCACCATATGTACGGGGATGCGTATGGTACGGGCCTGGTCGGCAATGGCCCTTGTAATGGCCTGCCTGATCCACCAGGTGGCATAGGTGGAAAATTTGTAGCCCTTGCGATAATCGAATTTCTCCACAGCCTTGATAAGGCCCAGGTTTCCCTCCTGAATCAGGTCCAGAAACAGCATGCCGCGGCCTACATAACGCTTGGCGATGGATACCACCAGGCGCAGGTTCGCCTCCGCCAGCTTGCGCTTGGCATCGTCGTCCCCCTGCTCCATGCGCTGGGCGATTTCTATTTCCTCATCGGCGGTCAATAGGGGAACCTTGCCGATTTCCTTCAGGTACATGCGCACCGGGTCATCAATGGAGATGCCTTCCGGCACGGAAAGATCAATTTTCTCCAGCGGCTCTACAATCAGCTCAGGCTCGGTGGGGTCCAGCTCGTTGACCACATCCACGCCCAGGGCTTCGAATGTTTCCAGTATTTTATCGAATTGGTCAGGCTCAATCTCAAACTCCACCAACTGGCTCATGATGTCCTTGTATGTCATGGTCCCTTTGGTTTTTCCCTGTTCATACAGGTCGTTGAGTTTGGCTTGACGTGCGTCGGGCGTCATGCTCAACTAAATCACTCCTTTTCTCCGCCGCAGGGCGGAAAGCCCGGGCTATCCGGAAACGGAAGGGCCGGAATCACGGTGGATGTCGCCGGCCAAACTATCTGCCGGGCTTGAGCTGGTTCAGGCGCTGCATCAGTGCGAGCGTCTCCGCAAGGGCCGCTTCCTTTTCCGCGGCTTTGAGGCCGGGTATCTGAAGCTTCAGGTCGGTCAATTTGGCCTCAATGCGCTGCCTTCGCAGCTTGTCCAGACAGTCTTCCGCCATGCGCATCAGCGTATCCGGCTCGCCCTCCATGGGTGTGGCAAAAATCTCGGCGGCCAGGCTGCGGGTTTTTTCATCGGCCTGCGACTCCATCAGTTCGGCGGGTGTCGCGCCGTCTATCAGCCCTTGGCACAATTGCTTCATAAAAGGGTCTCTGAAATCATCGGCGGTGACGGTATCCTTTGGCAGCCGTCCCGTGGCCAGCAGGGACAACAGCGACTGCTCCGCCCGGTCAGGCCTGTCTTCCGCCCTTGTGGATAATCTTTCCCTTTGGGGGGAAGCGCTATTCTTTGCGGTTGGCAGCGAAATGCCGATCTGCGCCTGAAGCACCTCTTTGGGAAAGCCGGTCTGCACTACAAGCCTTTGCAAATGGTTTTCCAGCTCCACCGGCTGTGTCACCCGGCGCAGTATTTCCGCGCAGGCCTTGGCGTATTCCGTACGGCCGTCCTGGCTGGAAAGGTCAAACTCCTCCGCCTTGCGCACCATGCGGTATTCCGCGGCGTTCATGGGGACAAGGTTCACAAATGCGTCCAGCCCATCCCGGCGTATGAACTCGTCCGGGTCGAGCCTGTCGGGGAAATCCAGCACCCTGGCCGGGATACTCTCCCCCTCAAAAATATCCAGTGCCCGGAGGGTGGCGTGCTGCCCTGCGCTGTCCCCGTCGTAGGATACCCATACCTGGGGGGCAAAGCGCTTGAGCAGCCTTGCCTGCTCCTGGGTGAGCGAAGTGCCCAATGTGGCCACAACGCCCTCCACGCCAAACTGTGTAAGCGCCACCACATCCATATACCCTTCCACCAGGATCACCCTTTGCAGGTTGCGTACCTTGCGCAGAAGGTTGGCGGCGTATACGCCCAGCCGTTTGTTGAAGGCCGGCGTGTCCGGGGTATTGAGGTATTTGGGTTTATTATCCCCCATGGCCCGGCCGCCAAACCCCAGCACCTGCCCGTACAGGTCGATGATGGGAAATATGGCCCGGTTGCGAAACATATCGACGGTCTTTCCCTCTTTGATAAGGGTCAGCCCGGCTTTTTGCGCCTCCTCCAGGGAATAGCCCAGGGAGAGCAAATGCTCCGTCACCTCATCGCGGCCTCCCGCCGCGGCGCCCAGGCCGAACTTGCGTATTACGCCGTCGTCCAGCCCCCGGCCTTTCAAATAGGCCAGAATGGGCTCAGCTTCACGGGTGAACAGCCGCTGGTGGTAAAACTGGGCGGCTGCCCTGTTGGCGCTGAGCAGCCTTTCCTTCAGCGTTCTTGCCGCCTGGTAGGCTTCGTCCTCCTTCACCTCCGGCGGGGTCATGTGCAGCCTGTCGGCAAGGTGGAGCACCGATTCGGTAAAATCCATATGCTCCATATCCATTACAAACTGTATCACGCTGCCCCCGGCCTTGCAGCCAAAGCAATAGTAAAGCTGGCGCTGGCCGTCCACCGAGAAGGAGGCTGTCTTTTCGTTGTGAAACGGGCACAGACCCCAATATCTATGCCCGTTCTTTTTCAGCGGCAAGTAAGTGGACACCACTTGCACGATATCGGCCCGGGCGCGAAGCTCGTCCAACCATGCGGGTGGAAACCGTCCTGCCATGCATTGCTCACCTGCTATCCTTCATTCGCCGCTAAAGCGTCATTTCCTGCACATTTTCCAACAAATTCGTTGCCGTTCCGGCCCGCTTCGTCAATTTCCATCACACCGCGGGAAAGCCGGAGGGGACGAACAGTTTCAAATACAAACGAATAGCATACCTGTCGGTCATGCTGGCCAGGAAATCCGCCACACCCCTTACGGTTCCCTCCTGCTGCCCGATCGCCACAAATTCCTGGGGCATTTCGCCGGGACGCTCCATGTAATGGCCGTACAGCGTGCGTATCACATGGTCGCACCGTCGTTCCTCCGCCTCCCGCCAGCCTTCCCCGTATACTTTCTCAAAAAGGAATGCCCGCAGCGCGTTGGTGGCTTCCAGGATGGGTTTGCTCATGGTCACCTGGTTCTTGCCCATGCTGTTTTCCACAATATCCAAAATCATGGTGTGTATGCGCTGGCCATGGGTTTGCCCCAGTGCAAAAAGGCAGTCCCTTGGCAGGTCGCTCTCCTTCAGTATGCCCGCACGCAGCGCGTCGTCGATGTCATGGTTGATGTAGGCGATTCTGTCGGCGCGGCTGACGCAAAGCCCTTCCAGGGTTTGGGGCGGCTCCTTTCCGCTGTGGCAGAGGATGCCGTTGCGCGTTTCAAAGGTCAGGTTCAGGCCGCGGCCTTCGTTTTCCAGCTTTTCCACCACCCGCAGGCTTTGCTCATTGTGGCGAAAGCCCTGGGGCAAAAGCGCGTTCAGCGACCGTTCGCCGATATGCCCAAAGGGTGTGTGCCCCAGGTCGTGCCCCAGGGCAATGGCTTCGGTAAGGTCTTCGTTGAGCCGCAGCGCCCTGGCTATGGTCCTGGCCACCTGGGCTACTTCCAGCGTATGCGTAAGCCGCGTGCGGTAATGATCCCCCTCGGGAGATAAAAAAACCTGCGTCTTGAACTTCAGCCGGCGAAAGCTTTTGCAGTGGATGATCCTGTCCCGGTCCCTCTGGAATGCCGTGCGCAGGGGGCAGGGCTCAATGGGTGTCTCGCGGCCCTTTGAGCGGACGCTCCACATGGCCAGCGGGCTTAGGCGCGCCTGTTCTTCCTGCTCCTGAAATTCCCGCGGTGTCATGTACGGCCGTCCTTTCCATGGAATGCGGGGAAACAGCTTTGTTTCCTCACTCCATATATACGCTTTGGCATGTACATATATACAACACAAATGCGCAAAATCCCTGCAAAAAGCAGCAATATCCATTGACAAAGGAAGACGCGCCGTGCTATGCTACCCGAAGAAATGCGAGGTGGCTGGGCGGCCGCGTGCCATACGGCACGAGGAAAGTCCGAGCACCACAGGGCAGGGTGCCGGTTAACGGCCGGTGGAGGCGACTCCAAGGAAAGTGCAACAGAGAGATACCGCCGCATCAAATTGCGGTAAGGATGGAAAGGCGAGGTAAGAGCTCACCCGCGGCTTGGCGACTTGTCCGCGATGTAAACCCCACCTGGTGCAAGATTGAAAGGGGAGCGCATATGGCGGCCCGTCATGCTCCCGGGTAATCGCTGGAGCC
>JAEWNM010000066.1 GCA_023392755.1 Bacillota bacterium | reverse complement strand
CCAATTCATCCAGTAATACGATTTCGTACCCTTCTTGCTGTACTTCCTTCTTCTCCCGCAGCATTTTCTCACCCCATTTTCTTTATGCTTTTATATTCGACGTTCTTGTGCCATCCTCCTTTTGGTTTCCCTTACCCTTTCACAAAAAAACAGACCACCAACAGACTTTGTTGATGGTCTGAAAGTGGCGACAGCCACTTTGTTGATACGCTGGGGGCTTATGGGCAACGCGTGTCATAAGCCCCTTTTGTATATGTTGGTAACGGATATATGCTATTTTACATAGGTAAGCAGCTTCCCGTATCCCTTTGCCTCCATCTCCGCCTTGGGGATAAAGCGCAGCGATGCGCTGTTGATGCAGTAGCGCAGTCCGCCCAGTTCTTCTGGGCCATCCTCAAACACGTGGCCCAGGTGGGCGTCGCCCACACGGCTGCGCACCTCGGTGCGCACGCGGAACAGGGATTTGTCCATAAACTCCTTCACCACATGGGGGTCGATGGGTCTGGAAAAGCTGGGCCAGCCGCAGCCGGACTCAAACTTGTCGCTGGATGCAAACAGCGGCTCCCCGGTGGTGACATCCACATAGATGCCGGGCTCGTAATGGTTCCAGAATTCATTTTGAAAGGGCGGCTCCGTGTCGGCTTCCTGGGTTACGCGGTACTGCATCTCCGTCAGTTCGCTTTTGAGTGTCTTTTGGTCAGCCGGCGCATATACAGTGGGATCCACGCTGGCTTG
Organism: Bacillota bacterium; assembly: GCA_023392755.1. GTDB lineage: Bacteria > Bacillota > Clostridia > Christensenellales > Aristaeellaceae > JAEWAH01. Next base: position 10,411 of record JAEWNM010000066.1, on the reverse strand, counting down.
GGCAGCCTTTTCGATTTTTGCCTTCCCGATGTGGCAGTAGCCGTCAGGGTTCTTGTCCAGGTATTTTTGGTGGTATTCCTCTGCGGGATAATAATTGTCAAGCGGCAGGCATTCCACCGCCACGGGTTTCTCCAGCCGGCCCTGAAGCTTGTTTAGGGAATCGCGTATGACCTGCTCATCCTCCGGCTTTGTATAATATACGCCTGTTCGGTATTGCGTACCTTTGTCCCCGCCCTGCCGGTTAAGCGAAGTGGGGTCAATGCATTCGTAGTACAGCTCCAGCAAAAAAGGCAGGGGGAGTTTTCCTGTATCATAAACCACCTTAACCGTTTCCGCATGGCCTGTGTTTCTGTGACAGACCTCCTCATAGGTGGGATTGGCCGTTTTGCCGTTGGCATACCCTACTTGGGTATCAAGTACGCCGGGAACGGAAGCCATATACTTCTCCGTACCCCAGAAGCAGCCGCCGGCCAAATATATTTCTCTGGCGTTTTCCATATGGTCCATGTTGCTATCTCCTTTTGCACATTGCGCTACCTCTTTAGCATGCCCCGCTTCCATGTCATGGGAGTATGCTAACTATAACGCATTTTGGCAATCCTGTAAACGCGCCGGAAGCATAAAAGAAGGAACCATGCGATGGCTGGGGGGAAAAACCCCGCCAGCCATGGACATGGCACATTAAATATATTAAGTATCGGGATAGGCAAAAGAAGCAGGGGGAGTCATGCGTCGGAAACCAGGCGTTTCTCGCCAGCGATTTTCTGGATGGGCGCAATATCCTGCGTCACTTCCAGCGTGCCAAGGTATTCACCCTGAGGTCCGCGCACCGCATAATAGCGGATGAGGATGTACTTTCCCTGAATGGAAAGCCAGAAATCTTCATGCTCCTTCTTTCCGGCTTTGAAATCGGCCAGAATTTTTTCCACAATATGCATGCTGGCCGGTGGATGACAGTTGATAACCTTGCGGCCGATAATGGCCTTGGTGCGGGGGAAGATGCGTTCCGCACCCTGGGAGAAATACTTTACTGTGTCATCCTTGTCCACAAAAGTGATATCAATGGGCAACGCGTCCAGCATGGCGGAAAGCTCCTCCGGGCTCAGCTGTCCTGTGGGCAGAACCACCATGGCGGAAGGCGTGTCGTCCCGGGCGGCCTGCGTTTCCTGCCCGTGGGAAGCTGGTCGCCACGCAGGCGGCGCGGGGATCAGGCAATAGCCCAGGTCGCCGCTTTCCTTCGCGATTTTGTCCCATTCCTCCTGGGTGAACGTCTCCAGCAGCATGGGAAGCAGTATGTTTTCTTCTTTGAAAATCATCTCTTCCGCCTTCGTCATGGCCGCCTCCACCGCCTGCGCGATGCTCTGGCTGCTGCCCCCCGGCTGGGCCAGCAGCCGTCCGGCTTCCTTGATAAGTGCCCTGACGTCGTCATCCACCCCCCACATCACTTTGGGCGGTGCGATGATATTGTGCTGCTCCATATAGGGGAACAACAGGTTTTCTTTTTTCACATAATGTATATCAAGCTGTTTCAGCGGCTGAAATGCCTGCCTTAGCGCCTGGAGGTGCTCAGGGCTTGAGGTTTCACGGTATTGGCGCAGCATGGGCCGTATAGTCTCCTCCATCAGCTGCCGGAGCGCCTGGTTCTCCGCCTTCAGCGTATGGGCAGGGTGTCCGGGAACCTTTGCCGGATCGGCGGGCCGGTGGATTTCTTCAATGGAGCCCTCGAATACGGAGGCGTGTATGTCGCAAAGCTTGCGGATTTCCTCCGGGGGGAGGCCGCCGGCAATAAGCTCATTTTCCGCCTGAGCTATTTCCTGGGCCGATACACCGTCAAAGGTGGCCTTGAACTGCGCCTTGACCTCCTCCACAGGCTTCCCCGCATGCAATTGGGCAAGCAGGTCGCCAATGACCTGCTTCCTGTATTCACTGTTGTTTATCTCCCGGCTCATACTTCTTCTTTCCTTTCCGGCACTTCGTATCCGTGCTCCCGTAAGGTGCGCACAATTGTGTTCATGGGGATTTTCTTCATTGCCACGCCCTTGGCAAGCGTCATGAAGCGGCCTACAGTATGAAGCATACCCGGTTTTGTGATATCTGAAAAGCCGATGCCCTGCAAAATGGAAGGAAGCTCCGGGTGCTTTTCGCACAGCGAATAAACCGGTTCATCAAGGTTAAGCAGCACCCTGTCCATCAGGGTGCCTCCTTTGGGAATACCACAGTAAGCAGCATTTTAAACGGCTGGGAGGCAAGCACGGCATGGGGTTTTCCGGCGGGCATCACCAGCGCTTCCCCGGCTTTAACCATATGAACCTTTCCGTCCACGGTGAAAGTGCCTTCCCCCTCCAGCACGTGCACCAATGCGTCGCCTTTGGACTCATGGCTTCCAATTTCCTCTCCCTTGTCAAAGGCGAAAAGGGTAAGGCTTACCGATTTATTCTGGGCCAGCGTACGGCTGACCACCTGCCCGGACAGGACTTCCACCTGCTTTGCAAGGTTCACCACAGTCTCGTGGGAAATATTCTTCAAAAATTTGGCCATTTTGCAACCTCCTATTCAGACAGCACTTGTCCGTCGGTGGAAAGAACCACAACCTGCCAGGGGATCCATTTTCCGCTTGCCTGCATGGCCATCCGCACCGCGTGCTCCAACCCGCCGCAGCAGGGCACTTCCATGCGTACGACCTTTACGCTTTGAATATCGTTCCTTGTCAGTATGTCCGTCAGCTTGTGCGTGTAATCGCCTTCATCCAATTTGGGGCAGCCAATGAGTGTCACATGATTTTTCATAAAAGCCAGATGAAAGCCGCCGTGGGCGAAGGCCGTGCAGTCAGCAGCAATCAGCAGCCTGGCGTTTTTTAGATACGGTGCGTTTATGGGCACCAGCTTCAGTTGGATGGGCCATTGCCTCAGCTCGCTTTGCACAGCAGCGGCGGGTGAGTCCTTCCCTTCATCCTCCCGTACAAAGGTTCGCATCCTGCTGCCGGGGCATCCGCCGCCGGACGCGTGTTGGAATGAAACCCTTTCCTGATAGGCCTTTACCGCCGAAGCATCAAATGCGGCCGCTTCCCGCTCCTCAAAGGCAATGGCCCCGGTGGGGCATACAGGCAGGCAATTGCCCAGCCCGTCGCAAAAATCATCACGTACAAGCCTGGCCTTGCCGTGCACCATGGCAATGGCCCCCTCATGGCAGGCGCTGGCGCACAGGCCGCAGCCGTTGCATTTTTCCTCGTCGATGCGTATCACCTGGCGAAGCATTTGCATCCTCTCCCTTCTTGCTTTTACATGCTGATTGTAGTATACTCACATCATCTGGTATGTTGTTTTTACAACAAAAAGAGGTCAAAATGAAAGAAAGTGCTGCGCTGCTTTTGAAAATGCCCCTGTTTCAGGGCATTGGGCCTAAAGAAATGGAAGGCTTGCTGAACTGCCTGTCAGGCCACAACAGGAAATATGGTAAAAACGAAACGATTTTTTGGGCAGGGGATACCGCCAAATACATGGGTGTGGTCCTGGATGGCAATGTGCGTGTATCACGGGAAGATTTACTGGGCAACAGGACAATCCTTGGGGAATTCGGGCCCGGGGAGCTGTTTGCCGAGACGTTCGCCCTGGCCAGGGTAGAAGCGCTGCCTGTGACGGTGATGGCGACCCAGGACAGCGAGGTGCTGCTTATAGAGGGCTGGCGGCTGACTGTTACCTGCGCCCACAATTGCGGATTCCATACCAGGCTGATCGAAAATATGATGGCCATCCTTGCAGAAAAGAACGTGCGGTTGAACGAGAAAATGGAGGTGCTGATAAAGCGCAGCACACGTGAAAAGCTGCTGGCCTACCTGTCAGGCCAGGCAAGGAAGGCGGGAAGCCTTCAATTTGCCATACCCTTCAATCGCCAGGAGCTTGCTGATTACCTGTGCGTGGACAGGAGCGCCATGTCCAACGAACTGAGCAAGCTGCAAAAGGAGGGCATGCTGACCTGCGCCCGTAACAGCTTTACGCTGCATAATGATCTGCCTCCATCTTGATGTCTGCCTCGGCATCAGGGGCCGGCTGCGGCTGGTCCTGGAGGCTGTCAGCCTGTGGAGATTTTTTGCACAATATGGTTGCTTCATCTGGTTTAATATGTTAAAATATGGATGAGAATTCCGCAGAGTATTGCGGTTCGAAAGGAGCTGTTGAGATATGAAGAAGAGCATTGAGGTGCGCTTCCTGTAAAACAGCATAGCCGCGGCAAGGGCAGGGAACGCGTTTCCCGTTCCGCCGCACAAAGCCTTTCGTACAACCTGTAATCCCGCAGGACACATCGAAGGATGTGTTTTTTGTTTTGATAAGCCGCGGATGCAGCCTGGAAAGGTGCGCCGCGGCATTTTTCTGCCTGTTGGCGGATGATGTTATGCAGGAAGCGGATAAAAATAGGTAACAAGCGGATATTTGAAAGGAGAAACCGGATGGATTTGACCAATATGGGCTTTACAAAAGAAATGCATGCATTGACAGGGGCGGGCCTGATCCCCGGCCGGATTACCGCCGTCCATAAGGAGAGGTATGAGGTGATTTGCGAAAAGGGCACAGCCTTCGCAGTGCTCAAGCGCGGCTCGTATCAAAAAAAGGGAGCGGAGGAGGAGCACCCGGCGGTGGGCGATTTTGTTTCGCTTCGCTACGAGGAAAACGGCGACAGCCTGATTGTAAAAACACTGCCCCGTACATCGAAATTCTCACGCAGCAATTTTTCGGGCCATGCCGCGGGCTATGTAAAAACGGTGCTGGAGCAGACGGTGGCAGCCAACTTTGACTACGTGTTCTTGATGTCCTCCCTGAACCATGACTTCAATGTGGCCAGGATGGAGCGTTATCTGGCCATGGCACATCACAGCGGCGCGCAGCCTGTGATTGTGCTGACAAAGGCGGATGTGGCGATAGATGCAGCAAAAAAGCGGGATGCGGCCTGCGCCATAGCCAGGCAGACGCCTGTTCATATCATCAGCGCCCATACGGGCGAGGGATTATGTGACCTTGCTCCCTATTTTGCGCCAGGGAAAGCATCCGTGTTTCTCGGTTCATCAGGCGTTGGCAAATCCAGCCTGGTGAACGCACTGGCCGGGCAGGAGATGATGCCGGTAAACGATATACGGGAGGATGATTCCAAAGGCCGCCATACCACCACCCACCGGCAAATGATTTTTTTGCCTGGCGGTGCCATGGTCATCGACACACCCGGCCTTCGGGAGCTGGGTATGTGGGAGGCGGAGGCAGGGCTTCAGGAAACGTTTGCGGATGTGGAAGCGTATTTGGGCAGATGCCGCTTCTCCAATTGCACACATGGCAGTGAATCGGGCTGCGCCATCCGGGAAGCCATTCGCCAGGGCAGCCTTACCCAGGACCGTGTGGAGCGATACCAAAGCCTGCTGCGCGAAACAAGGCGCAGCGCTAGCAAAAGCATACATGTCAAAAACGCATCAGGAAAAAGGCCGCCCCAAAACCCGCCTGAGGCACAGGAATAGCCGATCAGGCGGCTATCCATGGATTGCCGGAAACAAAATGCCGGGCAGGCCCCCCAACGGGGTCCCGCCCGGCATTTTGGCTTCAGTTGATTTTATTGGCTGAATGCGGAATAATGGTTCTTTAAAAAGTCGCGCCACTCCTCATACACCGTTTGCCGCGTCTTGCCCAGAGCAGCTTCGTAATCGCCCGTCTTCAGCAGCGACAAGACCTTGTCCCAGCCATAGGTTTTATCCAGGTGCTCAATATAGGTGTGGGCAAAATAGTAACCGCCCATATTGGAAAAATCAACGGGGTTTTTGATGTCCGTCTGCGAAAGGGTTGGGATGGGGGCATTGTCAAACAAATCATTTGGCGGGGCTCCGTTGGTCAGATACAGCGCGGCCCCTTCGTTGAGCCACAAGGACATTTTGCTGTTCACAATGGAGTTGAGCGCGTGCACCATCTCGTGAGGCGCGGCATACTTTCTTCTGTCATAGGCCTGCGGGTTTGTAACCTCGGCAGGGGAGGCCAGTATTACGGTGCTGCCGCGGTTATCGCCTATATACCAGTTAAGGTTTAAAAGCGGCGCGATGAGACCGTATTTTTTGGTTTGGAAAGTACTTTGCCTGTCGTAGATATACAGCTTCAAATCCTGCTTTTCCAAAAAACCCAGCTTCTGTGTCAGCCTGCCTGCCTCCGCTTCCGCCAATTCGAAAACATCCCGGGCGGCGCCTTCCTCGTTCTCATAGTATACGGTGATCCAGTCGCCGGCAAATGTGCGCATGCCGCCATTGTCCAGCCACAATGTGGGGATAAATGATGCGCCGAATAGAAGCGCGACGACTCCTAAAACAAGGCCGGCGATGAGCAGCGGCTTCTTGACTTTTTTCTTCATATAATCGTACCTCCCTATGAAATGCGGGCAGTTATATTACAAACGGTATGAACCGTTTGGTGCGCTTCATGTACAATGCATAGGCCGGGCCGAATTCCTGCAGCATGTCTTTCTCCTCCCGCCTGGCCAGGCGTGCGTACATGAATACCATTACCGGGAACAGTATCAAAAGCGGAAGCGTCGCCCATTCGATGAGCATGCCCAGGGACAGCAATAACAAGCCTGTGTATTGGGGGTGGCGGATATAGCGGTAGATGCCTGTGGTGACAAGCTCGCCTTTGCCCTTGTCCTTTGACCAGTAGGCCCTATGAATCTCCCGCCAGCCCAGAAGGATGAGCGTCAGCGCGATGACGGCGCAGGCAATGTTGATGTACATACCCAGGTGCCCGATTTGGTGAATCATCGTGTGGCCCCACAAAACGCCCTCCGGCAGGTTTTTGCCAACGATCCAGGAAATCAGGTACATGCTGAACGGAATGCCGTGCATCTCAATGGCGAAGGCGATGACAAAGGCCAGATACGTGCCTCTGGGCTTTTTCTCCATCTTGCGGTAAAAGGGCAGTAAGAGCAGCACAACGGCATAGATCACAAAAAAGAAAAGTACGCCGCCCCAGTTGTAAAAATGGCTCTCCAATGTTTCCATCATGATTGAACCCCTCCCGTATTCTTGCAGCCGTGCTTTTTGCCCGGCATCGTTACAAGAATAGCAAAGAAAGCTGAAGCGCTTCTGAACGCAATCTTAAATCCGCCTTAAGCTTTGGGTAATGTGATCCTAAACAAACATCCTTGGCCTGGTGCGGTTTTCAGGCGGATAGCGCCGCCGTGCAGCGCTATGATCTTGTCTGCAATAGCCAGCCCCAGGCCTGTTCCGCCGGTCTGTGAGTTTCTGGCAGAATCGGCACGAACGAAGGGCATAAATATGGTTTGGGCCAAATCCTCCCGCATGCCGGTTCCGTTATCCCGGAATACAATTTCCACATCATTTTCATTTTCCGTGATGGCTAAGGAAACAGACGTGCCTTTCGGATTATATTGAACCGCGTTGGAAAGCAGGTTGTGAAATACCCTGTCCAGTGCCTTGTCATCCGCTTGTACAAAAACCTCTGTTTCTGGAATATCAAAATCATAGGTAAAGTCAGCCCGGTCCAGGGCTTCGACGGCCTGGGCCGCCATTGCCCGCAGATATTCGCACAGGTCCATGCGCTTTTTGTCCATGTGGTATTCCGGGCTTTCCAGTTTGGACAGCTCAAATAAGCCCGTAATCAGTGCGTTGGCACGCATCCCGTTGTTTTGAATGGCTTTCAGCCAGGCATGCCCATCCCTGTGCAAATCGTCCGTATGCATAAGCCCGTATTCCGCAAAGCCCAAAATGGCGGCCAAGGGGTTTTTCAAGTCGTGGGAGATGTCCAGAACAAGCTGCCTGCGGCTTGATTCGGCTTGCTCCCGTAAGGCTTTTTCCTCCTGCAATTTTTGTGCCATATCATTGAATGTGGTTTGCAGCTCCAGAAATTCGTTTTTTAGTTTCAGATCGACCCGTGCGGTGTAATCGCCCTCCTTTAACCGCCTTGTGCCTTGGCACAGCTTTTGCAGCGGCTTTGTTATAGTCAGCGCCGTCAGTCTGGAGGATAATACCGCGGCCAGGGAGAGCAAAAGCAGGTATAAAATCGCCGTGGCAACGATGGCACCCACTACGGCTTGCGTGTCCCTGGAAGGGTATACCGTATTGTGAGCCAAAGAAAAATCAATGCGCAGGGAGGTGGGGAAGGTGACAACAAGCCAGTACCGGCCAGACTGACTATAGGCGATATCATGGCTGTAAGGGACGCCCGTGGCACGGCTGCTTGTTAGAAAATCAGTAAATTCGCCGGGCGTCAGGCCCTTTTTGAGGAATATGTCAATGCCTTCCGATAAAACAACCTGATAGTCTCCATTTACCACCTGCACACCGCCGCCGTTTTTAACAACTCCGGATGCGTCTATCAGCCTGTAGTCATCTTTGAGCAACGCCTGTGCCGGATATTGGTTCTTTACCAGTACCTGCGACAAAATGCTGCCTGCGAAATCCAGCGCTGCGAAGGCGATGAGCCCGACTACGGCCGATAAAAGAAGCATCAGTCCGTAGTGCAAAAGGAAACCCCGCCGCATCTTTTGCGTCATGGCTTTTTTCCCCCTTCCGGGGCGAAGCGGTATCCAATGCCACGCACCGTTTGAATATAGGCCGGAGCTTTGGGGTCGGTTTCAATCTTGCCGCGCAGATGGCTGATGTGCACCATAACCGTATTGTCGTCATAATAGGTATCTTCATTCCACACAGCTTGATACAGCTGCCGCTTGGTGAATACACGGCCGGGGTTTTCCATCAGCCGGCGCAGCAGTAAAAATTCTTTGGCGGATAGTTCAAGAGCGGTCCCGCTCATACACACCGTGCAAGCCGCCTTGTCCAAGGTAAGCGGTCCGGCCTGCAGGCATTCGCCGGTTTCGCTTTTTGCGCCTGCATGGCTGCGGACCCGGCGAAGACGGGCGGCGATGCGGGCCATCAGTTCCGCCATGCTGAAGGGCTTGGTGAGATAATCGTCCGCCCCCAGGTTCAAGCCCAGCACCTTGTCCATTTCCTCGCCGCGGGCTGTGAGCAGTATGACGGGCAGCTCGCTTGTTTCCCGCAGCCTTCTTAAAAGATTCAGGCCGTCAAGCTTTGGCATCATCACATCCAAAAGGACAAGGTCAATCTTCTCCCGCTGCAATATGGCCCACGCGGCGAGGCCGTCTGCCGCTTCCACCACATCATAGCCTTCCTCGGTGAGGCTCATGCTCAAAAGAGCGCGCAGATCATGCTCATCCTCAGCTACCAGCAGCTTCATGTGTAATCCCCCTTCAATGCCTGATGGCCTTCATGAAAAGTATAGCACAGATTTATTGCGCAGTGAACTTTCCGCCGCCATGCATTGCGAAACTGCGCGGCAATCATCCACCGCAGTTAAAAAACGCAAAATGATTCCTGCCGTGCGCCTCATTTTGGAAAGCGCCGCGCTTAACTATTGTCATTCCACGCCTGTAATGATATATTGAAAAAGCAATCTATAGAAATTTCTCTGGCAGCGAATCCCGTTTTGCTTGCACCGCTGACCAAAGAAATGGGAAATCTCTTTGTTTTTTATGGGAAAAGTCATTTTATCAAGTCGATACCGAAAAAACGGGGTATATAATATGTGCCGGTTGTTTTCCGGCTTACAGATGGGGAGGATGCATGGTGTACAGCGTGCGGGAGATTGCACCGAAACTTTACTGGGTTGGCGGCAGCGACAGAAGGCTTGAACGGTTTGAAAACATGTTTCCGCTGACCAATGGCGTGGCATACAACTCTTATCTCCTGATGGATGAGAAAACAGCGCTCATAGATACAGCGGATTCCTCCATCAGCGCGTTATACCTGGAAAACGTCACCCATGTGCTGAACGGGCGTGACCTTGACTATCTGGTGGTCAACCACATGGAGCCGGACCATTGTGCCAACATTGAGGAAATCGCAAGGCGTTATCCAAGGCTTCAGGTGGTTGGCAACAAGAAAACGTTTCAGCTTTTTGAGCAGTTCTACAGTCTGGACCTTTCGGAAAGGATGCTCATTGTTTCTGACGGGCAGGAGCTGAGTCTGGGGGAAAGCACGCTGCGCTTTGGCTATGCACCTATGGTTCACTGGCCGGAGGTGATGTTCACCTATGAAACGTCCAGGCGCGTACTGTTTTCCGCCGATGCGTTCGGCGCGTTCGGGGCTCATGCGGGTAACCTGTTTGCCGACGAGCTGGATTTTGAGAACGCGTTTCTGGATGAAACGCGGCGCTATTATGCCAACATCGTGGGCAAGTACGGACCCCAGGTGCAGGCGGTGCTGAAAAAGTACGCCGGCGTGGCGATTGATATGATCTGCCCGCTGCATGGGCCCATCTGGCGCAGCGACCTGCATGTGATCCTGAGCAAGTATGATCTGTGGAGCCGCTACGAGCCGGAGAAAAGGGGCGTTGTCCTCTTCTACGCCTCCATGTAC
>JAEWNM010000205.1 GCA_023392755.1 Bacillota bacterium | reverse complement strand
TGCTGGAGGAGGGCAACCCCATCCTCGCCCGCTACAACGAAATCACCGGCGCCAACGTGGAAGCCCGCTACAAATACGGCATGCCCTACATATTCGGCGGCAAGAACGAAGACTACCTCATGAAAATTAAAAAGTGCCTGGAGACCACCAAGTTTTTCCGCAAGGGCAAAACGTATGTGTACGGCTTCGACTGCTCCGGCTTCACCTGCTGGATCAACAAGCAGGTGGGCAAGCCAGAGCACGACACCCTTCAAAATATGATACTGCAAAAGGGCAAGTACGGCGAAAAGAACCATCTGCCGGTAAAGGACCTGCCCTATGACCAACTGCCCCAGCACCTTCAGGTAGGCGATTTCCTGGTGGGCAAGCACAGCGCCCGGCATATTATGATGTTTATCGGCACGCTGTCGGATTACGGCTACACGGCGGAAAACGCGCCGGAGCTTGCCGATTACCTCAACTACCCCATCCTTGTCCACAGCGGCAAAAACCCCTTCTATGGCGAGCGCTACACAAAATACATTGCGGAAAACGGCCTGAAATGCAATACCACCAACGGCGGCGTGTGCATTTCCATCGTGGGCGTGCCCACGGACAAGGCCCCCCATTCGGTGGAAAGCAACAACGAAACCTTCTATTATTTCAACCTGGGCGATTATATGCTCACCGTATACGATGTGTTCACCTGCTCCTCCTACGTGTGGTTCAGAATGTAAGTATTCGAAAAAATGGCAAAGCCATTTTTTCGAATATCAACAAAGTGGCTGTTTCTACGCGGGAGAATCGCATAGAGACAGCCTCTTTTTTTGTCTTTATACTGCCTGCCTTTGAGACAGCCCTGTTGCACCCCGGCCTTTTTGCTGTTTGATTGCTACCGTGTCATCCGCCTTTTCACCGCGGCGCTGAAAAAGCCGCCCATGATGTGGCGCACACGCCGCCGCGTGGCCGTGTCCAGGCTTTTCACCGCCGCGAGCATGGCGGAGGCGTTGCGCAGTATGCCATCGCCCAGGTTTTCCACGGTGGCGGCCTTTGTGGCGTTCAAAACGGAAAACATGGTATCCACCATGGTCATGCGCTCCTCCTGCCCCATGCTGCCGAGCCAGGTTTTCATCACCCTGTCCAGGTTGCGGCTGCCGGGCTGCAGCGCCTCAATCACCTCAAAGCCGCCCCTTACCACCTGCCAGGAAAAGGGGTTGTGCTGAAATATGCCAAAGGCGCTGCTCCTGACCACCATATAATCCTCCGGGTGCTGCAAAAGAATGCCGATCACCGAGGATTGGGGCACAATGGAGCGCAGCCTGCCGACGATGCGCGCGTAGCCCTCGCTTGAAAACGTGGCTTCGTCCATGCCCGGCCCGTCGTTGCTGTATACGCTGATAAGCCTCGACTGCACCGCCGGGGACGCGTTGGCCGCGGCGTACACCGCCAGGTTGCCGCCCTTGCTGTGGCCGCCCACGCGGATGGGAATCGAAAAGCGCCCCGCGGCCTCCTCAAGGTAGCAAAGCGCGTCGGTCTGTGCCGGAACGGGGCAGGCGAAGGAAAGGTTGAAATCCTCCTTCCAGCCAACAATGGTGTTGTCGGTGCCACGGAACGATACAAAGGCCGTGCCGTCGCCAAGCAAAAGCGTCACGGCCGCGAACTGCTTTTCCCGCACCGTGTCCGTCTCGTGCCGGTACAGGCATACCTTCGCTTGGGCAAAGCGGTCACCCTCCGCCATAAGCCCAAGCATCAGGCGGTTGTTCTCCCGCTCGATGTAGCCAAAGGCTTCGGGGCAGTCGCGAAGCGCCTCGTTCAGCTCCCTCACCGTCATTTCCCCGTCCGCAGGAAGGGCATGCTCCAGCAAAAGATAGGAAAACTCCGAAAGTATCAAATTGTCCACATCGCCAAAGGGTACGCCGGCAAGGGGCACATCCCCCCGCCAGTTCAGGTAATCGATGATATTGGCCATTTCATTTCCACCTCCCGGCGCAAGACACAGGCCATACATATATTACCACAAAACGGCGAAAATGCGAAAGACCCGCTACAGCGTGTCAAAAAAGTGGCTGGGCCACTTTTTTGAGTTTTTCCCTCGCCGCACTGCAAAAGGCTACGCCTTTCGCGGCCGTTTGCTCGGGCAAGGAAGGAATTTTTTCAAAATTCCCGCGCAAACCTCCGCACATGTCGCTGGTTTGCGATCTTCAAATGGAGGGCTCCGGCCCTCCATTACCTCCCAGGGGGTTTTTGATTGCCTGCGGTGAAGATGCAAAAGCCCATCTACTCATCCAGCAGGACGGCCGTATTTGGATTTTTGTCAAAACGCAACGTGATATGGCAGAAAAAACAAGATGCGCATCCGAAGGTCCAGGGCTCCGTAACCCCGACTCCGCCAGTGTCGGATTAAGGAGGGGTGAAGGAGGCTGGCGAAACAGGCTCCGGAATCGAGCGCCGACTGTGTCGGATGAAGCGAGATGAAGGAGGCCGGCGAAACAAGCAGTGCGAAGCGGTAGCGAGCGATGCGCCGATTGAGCCGGATGGTAGTGCGAAGCGGTAGCGAACCAGCGCGCCCTTTGAGCCAGATGGGTAGGAAAGCCCTGGTCGTGCCGTGAGGCACGAAATATCCTTGCCTCATGAAAATCAGGAAGGATACCGGCTACTCCTCCATCTCAATCATGCGAAGCTTGCGGTCCAGCTCCATGGCAAACTGGGCGGCAGGTATCTGCCCATCCAGAAACCGCCTGTAGATCAGGTCGCTAAGCTCCTCATTCGCGCCCATACCATAGACGGGGTTGGGCTTTTGAAGCACGAAAAAATCACCAAGGGCGCAGAAGGCGGAAATGCTGTCCGGGGTGGACAAAAACTCAAACCTCTTTTCAAAGGCGTACTGCGCTTTGAAGTTGTCAAGCCTGTCCTCCATGGTTCGCCTGTCCTCCTCCCCGGCCTCCAAGAGGGCTTTTTCGGCCAGGCGTATGT